>CAZTXR010000226.1:0-3314 GCA_964617605.1 uncultured Clostridia bacterium
ATTATTAAATTTTCGGGGACTTTTTCACTGGTTTCGGACGGGGTTGCTGTCATATGACAACAACCCCGTCCCCTTGTCATACAACAACCCCGTCCCCTTGTCATAAGCCCCTCCTATTTTATTTCCAATTATCTTTAATAGCCCTTATAATATATTCTGCTGCCTTGCCGTCACCATAAGGATTGACTGCTTTAGCCATCTTCTCATATTCTTCTTCATCTGATAGAAGTAAATCTAAGGTGTCATAAATATTATCATATTCTGTACCTAATAATTTTGCTGTTCCCGCTTCAATTCCTTCAGGTCTTTCAGTTTCTTTTCTTACAACCAGCACAGGTTTGCCTAATGAAGGGGCTTCTTCCTGTATTCCTCCCGAATCTGTAACAACAAGATAGCATTTGTTCATTAAATTTGTAAAAGGCAAATAATCCAAGGGCTCGATTAAATGAACACAGTCCATATCCTTAAATATCTTATTGGCAATTTCTCTAACTTTTGGATTTAAGTGCATTGGATAAATTATTTCAACATCTTTATATTTTTTTGCAATATCCCTAAGAGCGGAAAAAATATTTTCCATAGGCTCTCCAATATTTTCTCTTCTGTGGGCAGTTAAAAGAATAACCTTTTTATCAAAATCTATCTTGTTAATAAGATCTTGCTCAAATTTATAATTCTTATCTATAACCCAGCTTAAGGCATCAATGGATGTATTTCCTGTTATGAATATTTTGTTCTCATCATAGCCTTCTCTTAAAAGATTATTTCTAGATGTATTTGTAGGAGCAAAATGAAAATCAGTCAATATTCCTGTCAACATTCTGTTGGCTTCCTCCGGATAGGGCGAATATAAATTGCCGCTTCTTAATCCCGCCTCTACATGACCTATTTTTACCTGGTGATAAAAAGCGGCAAGGGCTCCCGAAAATACCGTTGTAGTATCTCCCTGAACCAATATTAAATCCGGTTTATATTCTTCAATTACACCTTCTAAGCCGATTAATGCCCTGCATGTTATTTGAGTAAGAGTTTGTCCGCTTTCAAAAATATTTAAATCATAATCCGGCTCAATATCAAAAATTCTCAGCACCTGGTCCAACATATCCCTATGTTGAGCAGTAACACAAATTTTTGTCATAAAATGCTCCTCATCTTTTTTTAGAGCTTTCACTATAGGAGCCATTTTAACTGCTTCCGGGCGGGTTCCAAACACTACCAAAACTTTAACCTTATTCATACTTCCTCCTATTAATAAAACCCCATTCGGGGCCTTATTGTTCTTTTCTTACAAATAATCCAGCCTTTTTAGCTAATAAGAATGCAGCTATAACAACTATTGTTGCAACTGTCAGCCCGATGAAGGGGTCTGCATCAGCTATTATTACCGCCACAATTCCCAAAACCATGCTTATAAAATACATTATTAAAACTGTCTGCCTTTGATTAAGCCCGAACCTCATAAGTTTGTGGTGAAGATGGTCCTTGTCGGCTTCCATTATGGGTTTCTTGTTTATATATCTTCTGATAATTGCAAATGCAGTATCAAATATGGGGAGCCCCAATGCGAATACAGGTACGGCCAAGGCAACGACAGCAACACTTTTTACCGCACCGGAAACAGATGTGACGGCAAGCATGTAACCCAAGAGCAAGGAGCCTGTATCACCCATAAATATTTTTGCAGGGTTAAAATTAAAGGGTAAAAAACCAAGAGAGGCACCTGCTATAATTGCGCATTGCATGACAATAAAATCATAACCCATGCTTGATGCCGTAAACAGAAGGGTGGTAGCTGCAATGCTTGCAACCCCTGAAGCAAGTCCGTCAAGACCGTCTATTAAATTGATGGTATTTGTTATACCTACTATCCAAAACAAAGTAATTATAAATGACAACCAATTAAACAAATAAAACAAGCCTGCTTCCGAAAGAGGGTTTGTAATAAAATGAATTTGAACACCGCCTTTTATAGCTATCAATGCCGCTGCAATCTGTATGAGTAGTTTTATTTTAGCAGGCATGCCGTACATATCATCAACAACCCCGGCAAATACAAGCACTGTGGCACCTGCCATTATGTGATAATTAGCTTTATTGTGAGGCATGTAAACAAACATACAAGCCATAATTGCCACATAAATGGCAAGCCCCCCAAAATAAGGCATAGGCTTTTTGTGTATTTTTCTTGTTTCCTTAGGTACATCCAATGCTCCCACCCTTATTGCAAGCCTTCTTGCCAAAGGTGTCATTACAAAAGATATAATAACAGCAGAAATGAAAGCTATTAAATTTTCAGTCATTATTTTTCCTCTTCTTCGGTAATTTCTATATCCATTATTTTATTTACTCTGTTTTCATGTCTGCCGCCTTCAAATTCAGTTGAAAGCCACACATCCACTATATCTAATGCAAGACCCACACCGGTAACTCTCCCTCCCAAGGCAAGCATATTGGCATTATTGTGCATCCTCGACATTTTCGCCATATATTCATTTGTGCACAAGGCGCATCTTATTCCCTTTACCTTATTTGCAGCAATTGAAATTCCTATACCTGTTCCGCAAACAATAATTCCTTTTTCCGCTCCCTTGTTTGCTACCATCAAGGCAGCTCTCTTGCCGTAGTCAGGATAATCAACGGATTTTGTGTCATAAACACCAATATCATTTAAATTATGACCTTTATTTATCAAATGTTCTTTAATTGCTTCTTTTAATTCAAATCCTCCATGGTCACATGCCAAAACTATTTTCATATATCCTCCAACTTATCCATATTATTAAATATTTTAATTAATTGCTTTTCAATTTCGTCCCTTACTTTTTCATATGTGTTATAGCTCATCCCATATGGATCAAGAATATCCGAATCTGTTAATTTTTCACCGCTTATTTTTGCAGCAAATTCCTTCAAGGTAAAAACACGCAGACACGGGGACGTATCATTTGTCTTCTCCGGACACGGGGGCTTTTTATTTGTCTTCTTGTTATAATAGTCAACAATGACCTTTTTGTGGCTATCAGTCATAGTTAAAATTAAATCAGCATTATTAATTTCATCAACTAATTGCTTTGCTTTATGTTCTATTATATCAATTCCCTTATCCTTTAAAGCCGCTATTGCCTTTTCATTGGCATACTCTTCGGGAAAAGCACTTATTCCTGCAGAAGACACATTAATATGTTTTATTTTGTTTTTATTGAGCATCTCTTTAAAAAGACCCTCTGCCATGGGGCTTCTGCATGTATTACCCGTACATACAAACAAAATATTCATATCATACCTCAATTGTTTCGCTGGCTGCTTTGCCAAGC
>CAZTXR010000227.1:0-3312 GCA_964617605.1 uncultured Clostridia bacterium
TAGAAGCGGTATTTCTTGCTGCACAGGATGCAATCAGTGTTGTAAATGAAAA
Organism: uncultured Clostridia bacterium; assembly: GCA_964617605.1. Taxonomy (GTDB): domain Bacteria; phylum Bacillota; class Clostridia; order Tissierellales; family Sedimentibacteraceae; genus Sedimentibacter. The sequence continues at coordinate 53 of CAZTXR010000227.1, forward strand.
TGGTGAACATATCTTAGTTAATCCTGCTTATACAAAAATAACGGGTATTGATTATGATACTGTAATAGGCAAGAATGCACTCTTTGATATTGAACAAGGGGAAGAAAGCGTGCATATGAAGGTGCTTTCAAGCAAAAAACCTGTTGAAAATACAAAATTAAAGTTAAGTCCCAGCGGCAAAACAGTTGTAGCACAAGCTGCACCAATTATTGTCAATGGAAAGATGAAAGGAAGTGTTGCAGTTCTTCATGATATTTCAGGCATAAAAAATTTAACAGACAAATTGGAAGAAGCACAAAAAAAGCTGAGAGAACTGTCTTATAAATATAAACCTGAGGATATAATCGGTGAATCAGATTCAATTAAAAATTTAAAAAAGCTAATAGAGAAGGCTGCCAAGGTACCGGCAACAGTATTGTTAAAGGGAGAAAGCGGCACGGGCAAAGAATTGTTTGCAAATTCAATCCATGCACAAAGCCCTCGTTTCCATAATAATTTTGTAAGGGTAAACTGCGCAGCACTCACCGATTCCTTGCTTGAAAGTGAATTATTCGGATATGAAGAGGGCTCCTTTACCGGAGCCTTAAAGGGCGGGAAAAAAGGCCTTTTTGAGGAAGCCGACAAGGGCACCATATTCCTTGATGAAATTTCTGAAATCAGCTTAAATACACAGGCAAAACTATTGAGGGTTTTGCAGGAAAAAGAAATAATGCGGGTTGGAAGCAATAAGAATATTAACATAGATGTTAGAATTATTGCAGCAACCAATGCAGATTTGGTTAAATCCGTTCGGGAAGGAAGGTTTCGGGAAGATTTGTTTTACCGACTCAGTATTCTCCCCATAAATATACCCCCCCTCCGTGAAAGAAAAGAAGATATTCCTTTATTGACCAAAAAGTTTATTGCTAAATTCAATGATGAATATGGAAGGAATATCGTAGATATTTCAAATGATGCACTAAGAATATTAACATCTCATAAATGGCCGGGCAATGTAAGGGAATTAGAAAATACCATAGGTCGGTCTATCATATACATGAATATAAATGAAAGGGTAATAAAAACAATACATTTACCTCAATTGTACACAAATCAAACTGAAAATAATGAAGCTTCTCTTGTATCTATAAACGAAGAAGATACTAGTTTGGAAAATATTTTGAATAGGGCGGAAGCTGATTATATAAGGGATATATATTTAAGAAATAATAAAAATAAAACTAAAACAGCCAAGGTCTTAAGTATATCCTTGAGATCCTTGTATTATAAAATGGAGAAATATAAAATATCATAATTTGCAATTTATTGCAAATTATGATATTTTGCAATAAATTGCATGCAAGATATTACACAAAATATAAATTATAGGATTCACCATAAATCAACCGTTGAAATTTCAACGGTTGATTTTTTGAATTTTTGGCACAATAATTGCTAATAATATTGAGAGGTGATTAGCTATATGAAAAATTTTCAAAATTTAATGGAGTTGGCAAAAAGTACTGAAATAAAAAAGATTGCAGTTGCAGCTGCCCAGGATGACGATGTATTAAAGGCTATAAAAACAGCTGTAGAGGAAAATATATGCATCCCGATTTTAGTTGGTGATAAAGAGAAGATTATAAAATTATCAGAAGAAATAAGCTTTGACCTTGATAATATTCAAATTATTGATGAAAAGGACCTTCAGCAGGCAGCACACAGGGCAGTATCCTTGGTTAGCAGCGGTCAAGCCCACATTGTTATGAAAGGATTAATAGATACTTCTATTATACTAAAAGCTGTGCTTGACAAAGAAATAGGCCTTAGAACAGGTAATATTTTAAGTCATGCAGCTGTTTTTGAATTAGACAAATACCATAAATTTTTAATTGTAACTGATGCTGCAATGAATATTGCACCTAATGCAGAAGAGAAAAAGCAAATAATTGAAAACGCATTGTTATTATGTCATTCATTAGACATAGAAAAACCTAAAGTTGCAGTGATTTGTGCAAAGGAAAAAGTGTCTGACAAAATGCCTGCTACCCTTGATGCACAAATTTTAACAGAGATGAATAGGGACGGCAAATTAAGCGATTGCATAGTTGAAGGACCCTTCGGTCTTGACAATGCCATATCTAAGGAAGCAGCAGCCATTAAAGGTGTAAAGGGTGACGTTGCAGGAGACGCAGATATTTTATTAATGCCCAATATTGAAGCAGGAAATGTATTGTACAAGGCATTGACTTACTTTTCAAATTCAAAAAACGCGGGAATTATTTTAGGTGCAAAAGCCCCCATAGTACTTACTTCAAGGGCAGATTCAGATGAAACAAAACTAAATTCAATTGCATTAGCAGTGATTTGTTCATAAAGGAGATTAACATGAAGCAATTAATTATTAACCCCGGTTCAACATCTACAAAAATAGCTGTATATAAAGATGAAACCATGATTTTTGAGAAAACAATAAGACATACAAGTGAAGAACTTCAACCATTCAGCAAGGTTACAGACCAGTTTCAATTCAGGAAAGAAATGATTATTCAATCATTAAAGGAAAATAATATATCTTTGCGGGAACTTGACTCTGTAGTTGGAAGAGGTGGTTTGCTAAAACCTATCGAAGGCGGTACATATGCTGTAAATGACAGACTGATGGAAGATTTAAAAAACAATTTTAAGGGAGAGCATGCTTCTAATTTAGGAGCCTTGTTAGCACACTCTATTGCCCAAGAAGTAAATATTCCTTCATTTATAGTAGATCCCGTGGTGGTTGATGAATTGGAAGAGCTTGCAAGAATAAGCGGACATCCTGAGTTTGAAAGAGTGAGCATATGGCATGCTCTTAATCAAAAAGCTGTGGCGAGAAGGGCTGCAGAGGAAAAGTTCGGGAAAAGATATGAAGAAATGAACTTTGTTGTTGCACACTTAGGTGGCGGAATATCTGTGGGTGCCCATAAAAAGGGAAAAGTTATAGATGTAAACAACGCTCTTAACGGAGAAGGACCCTTTTCTCCTGAAAGATCAGGAACACTGCCTGCAGGACAATTGGCTAAGCTGTGCTTTAGCGGTAAATACACTGAAGCTCAGATGCAAAAAATTATAGCGGGCAAGGGCGGAATAAGTGCTCACTTAGGCACAAACAATGCAAAGGAAGTAAGTGACAGAGCCAAGGCGGGAGATGAACAAGCAAGGCTTATATATTCTGCAATGGCATACCAGGTTGCAAAAGCAATAGGCGAATACGCGGTAGTGCTTGACGGAAATGTAGATGC
>CAZTXR010000228.1:0-3306 GCA_964617605.1 uncultured Clostridia bacterium
GTTATCTTATGTTCTATCATGTGCTCCTCCAAACCTTAATTTAGAAATCATTATATCATATGAAAAACATTTATTCAATTGACTGTTTAATATAAATTTTTTATTCGATTTTTCGCACGGTAAATTTTTTATTGACATGAAAAATTGAGTGTGTTACCATTATTATTATGAATTATCATTATAATGATAATATATGGAGCAAATAATTATTAATCAGAGGTAATAAATAATGACAAAAATCCGTCCCATATCGGACTTAAGAAATCATTTTACGGAAATATCAAATTATGTACATGAGGTTTTGGAGCCCGTCTTTTTAACTAAAAATGGTCATGGGGACATGATTGTTATGAGTATTGAATATTATGAAAAATTAAAGTATGAAAGTGAAATGTATCAGAGGCTTAAGGAAAAGTTAGGAAAAAATGAAGAAAAAAAATAAAATTGATTACAGTAATTTATCTTTAATCAGCCACGTTGGCTATTCTGTTTTAGCCCCTATACTATTGGGTCTTTATTTAGGGGGGTTATTGGATGGGAAAATAGGTCCCGGTTGGATATTTAGGATAATTTTTATTGTATTAGGTTCAGCTGCGGGTATTTTGAATATTTTTAAAATTTCCGAGAAATATGGTAAAAGGAAGTGAGCTGTGAACAGGGATTTATTATCTAAAATAAGCAAGACCGTCCTTATGTTGAGTTTTCTGATTGTTGGTCTGATGGCTTTGTTCTTTAAAGAGTCTAAGCCTCTTGTCATGGGCTACATCTTTGGTACAATTATCAGTATTTTGTCACTTTATTTAATATATGACTCCATAAACAAGTTTCTTGCTATGGAGCCGGTAAGGGCTAAAAGAAATGCACGCAGGAGCTATTTTTTTAGATTTTTAATTTACGCAGCTGTATTGATTGTTTCTGCTTTAGCTGATTACTTAAGCATATTTACAGCATTCCTGGGACTTACTATGGTCAAAAATTCAATTTTATTATTAAATTATACAGATAAAAGTCTTTATAATAAATCATAAGGAGGTAGAAGTGGAAATTGCAATTATTTTAAAGGGAAAAGAAATAGTTATTTCTGAAGCAATTGTAAGTTTGTTAATAATAGCAATATTTTTAATAGTCTTTGCATTAATAGTCAATTATAAAGTGAAAAAGGCCAAGGTTGAAGAAGCTCCCCGAGGGCTCTTAAATATAATGGAACTCTTCGTCGGTATGATGGATGGAATGGTAATTGACAATATAGGAGAAAAATATCTATCAATGTCACCATTTATGTTGACATTGATAACTCTTTTAGGTGTAAGTAATATATCAGGCTTGTTTGGCCTTAAACCGCCCACATCGGATTACGGGGTTGTTCTGACTGTGGCCTTAATAGTTTTTTTCATTATTCAAGCTGTACGGTTTAAAAATGAAGGCGGTTTATTTAAGTATTTAAGAAGTTTTACAAAACCATATATTCTTATGACCCCCATAAATCTTATATCGGAATTGGCAACACCTATATCCCTGTCTTTCAGACTTTTTGGGAATGTTTTGAGCGGTATTTTAATTACAGGATTGCTTTATGGAGCTTTAGGGTATTTTGCTCCCTTAATTGCACCGCTTCATTTATATTTTGATATATTCGTTGGTTTGCTGCAAGCCTTTATATTTACCATGTTAACAATGATATTTATTGGCTCGGCAACAAGTTAGTATAAAATTTATTTATTTTAGGAGGAAATTATGTTACAAGGTATTTCAAGTGAAGCATTCGTATTGGGATGTTCAGCTATAGGAGCGAGCATAGCGATGCTTGCCGGTATGGGAGGAGCTTTAGGTCAGGGTTATGCAGCCGGTAAGGCTGTTGAAGCAGTAGGCAGACAACCAGAAGCACAAGGAGAAATTACCAGAACAATGGTTTTAGGAATGGCTATAACAGAAACAAATGCTATTTATGGTTTGGTAATAGCTATAATATTATTATTTGTTCAACCGCTGATGGCAGCATTGTAAAATAGTGCTAAGCAAAGTAAAATAAGAATCTCATAGGTATTTAAATGAGATTCTTAAATCAATTCTTAGAGAGGCGTCATATGAATATTCAAGTTAGGGTCATACCTGAATTACAAACCGTGATTATTACTGCAGTCGTATTATTAATATTATATATTATATTCAAAAAATTCTTATATAAGCCTGTGGCAAGATATATGCAAAACAGGAGTGATTTAATACAGGCGGAAATCGATGAAGCTAAAGATTTAAAATCAGAAGCGAAATATATTAAAGAAAATCAAGAAAAAATAATAAACAATGCCAATGTGGAAAGCAAGAAAATTATAGAAGAAGCGAAAAAAACCGGCGATGAAATAAAAGACAATATTCTGAAAGAAGCAAAGCGGGAAGCCAAAGAAATAATTATGAAGGCTGAAAAAGAAGCAGAAAAACAAAAAATAGAAGCATTAGAGGATATGAAAAATCAATCTGTTGATTTAGCAATATTAATAGCGCAAAAAATAATGGAAGAACAACTTAATGTAGACAAACAAAACTTACTCATAGATAAATTTGTTGAGGAGGTAGGTGTTTCACATTGGTAAATAATAATGTTAAATATAATATGTCTCTGATAAACGATCTGTCCATTATTGATTCAAGCATAAAACTTAATATGAATGCTCCCCGGGAATTAAAGCAAATAAAAGAGCTTTTTCTGAAGGAAACTGATTTAGTAAATATATTGACAAATCCCGATATAAAGCAGGAAGAAAAAAACGAATTAATAAACAATATTTTTAAAAATAATGTTTCTGATGAAATGCTTTCACTGATAAAAAAACTATTCATAAAATACAATAATATTGTTGTGGTAAAGGCTGTTACTGCTGTGCCCATGAAAGAGGATACCCGGGATAAGCTTAAAAATATTATAGGAAGAAAGCTAGATAAAGATATTATATTTGAAAATGAAATTGATAAAAGTATAATCGGCGGAGTTTTACTTAAAGTAGGAGATAAGGTTTTTGACGGAACATTTAAAAACGAGCTTAAAGCTGTACAAACACAATTAAAATATGTACAGATTTAAATAGGAGATACTATGCAGGTTACAACAGTTGATATTAGTTCACTAATAAAAGAACAACTTAAAAAATATGAAAAAAAGATAGATTTAATAGGAACCGGTAAAATTATACAGGTTGGAGACGGTATTGCCCGAGTGGATGGTTTGGAAGGATGTATGTCCGGTGAATTGCTGGAGTTTCCTGACAATGTATATGGCATGGCACTGAACTTAGAGGTTGACAATGTCGG
>CAZTXR010000229.1:0-3301 GCA_964617605.1 uncultured Clostridia bacterium
TGTTTTTTGTATTAATTGTTCTTCTAAAATCTTTGCTTCTTCAAGGATTTCATTTTCCTTTTCTTCTTTTCTCTTTTTAGCATTTTCAAGATTCTTTAAATTTACATCTGTAGCTTCTATAGCTAAATTTTTGGGAAAAAGAAAGTTGCGGGCATAACCATCCTTGGCATTTATTATCTGACCCTTTTTCCCAACATTTTTAACATCTTCCAACAATATAACTTTCATTATTTGCTCTCCTTTTTATATCTGATTATTGCTTCAAGAAGTTTAGCTTTTGCTTCCTCCATATTTTGAGTATTGATTTGAGCGCCTGCCATGTTTAAATGCCCCCCGCCGCCAAGGTATTCCATCATTACCTGCACATTGAAATTACCTACGGAGCGGCCGCTGATATTTATATAATCTTTGTTCCTTACAAGTACGAAACTTGCTTTTACATCTTTTATTGTAAGCAGTTCATCTGCGCATTGAGCTGCAGCTACATTTGAATCATCTGTATCTTCATCAACATAGGATATTGCCACATCATCAAAAACAATTTCGCTTCTTTCTATTATCTCTGTTTTTTTCTTCATAAAATCGATATTCTCATTAAACAGTTCCTTTACGTCCACATTATCTGCACCGCTTCTTTTTAAAAATGAGGCTGCCTCAAATGTTCTCACACCCGTTTTAAATGTAAATGAGTTGGTATCCACCACAATTCCCGCCATAAGAGCATCTGCTTCAAATTTTGTAAGCTTAATGTGATCTTCCATGTACTGAATTATTTCTGCCACAAGCTCACAAGTAGAAGAAGCATAGGGTTCAATATAATCAAGCAAGGTATTTTCTATATACTCTTCGCTTCTTCTATGATGATCAATAAGTACTATCTTATCAATTTTATCAAGAAGCTCAGGTGCCTCAGTATAACTTTTCCTGTGAGTATCCAAAACAACAATCAAAGTGTTTTGGTCAGAAACTTCCAATGCCTTATCAGTTGTTATCAGGGCCTCAATATAATGATTGTCTTCTTTTTTCATTCTTTCATGCATGTTTTTCAAAGCGTGATTTATATCATTCAATACAATATATGTTTTTTTGCCTCTGCTCCTTGCGATACTGTAAAGGCCTATAGATGCCCCTAAACTGTCCATATCCCCAACTCTGTGTCCCATAATAATTACATTGGAGCTTTGGTCAATTATCTGTCTTAGGGCATAGGATATAATTCTTGCTCTTACCTTTGTTCTTTTTTCAACAGCTTTGCTTTTTCCGCCATAAAATTTAACAGAATTAATCCTTTTTACAACAGCTTGGTCGCCGCCTCTTCCTAATGCCACATCAAGGGCACCCTTTGAATAATCCAGCAGCTGTGTTAAATTCTTGGCAGTTGCGCCGGTACCTATACTTAGTGTAAAGCTAAAATCACTGGTGCTTTTTATAGCTTTCACATCATCAAGCATGGAAAATTTCTTTGTTTCCAATATTTCAAGAAATTTATTCTCAATCATCATTAAAAATTTGTAATTATCATATTTCACTACAAATCCGTTCATTTCAGAAGCGTATTTGTTAAGAATCTTTTCTACTTGAGCAGTCATTGCTGACTTATCACCCAAATCCAACTTTTCCGATATTTCATCATAATTATCTATTTGAACAAGCATTGTAATTGGCCGCTCATCGTTATATTTATTTCTTAAGGTAACAAATGCTGTATTTTCATTCCAATAACATACATAAGAATTTCCTTCGCCGAATCGTCCTTCTTCAAGCTCATAATACATTACATTAAAGCTTCTTTTAAGTTCAGTCACTTCTATATTGCTTATGGTGCCTTCCTTGTTTCCCTCCATTAGGTTTAGCGGAAACGCTGAAACAAATTCATCGATATTTTCAATTGCATCTGAATTATCGCGGAGCAATTCCTTGAATTTATTGTTAAACCAAAACATTTTTCCATTTGGACCAACTATGCTAATAGGCAAAGGTGAATAATAAAATGAATTAACCGACAAGTTTTCTATGTTTTTTGTGTAATTTATTATGTAATTTTTTAACTCTTTTTCTCTTATAACCTGTTTTCTTAATGTAAAAGCTGTAATTATTATTAATGTCAATCCTGTAAAAACAACATAAATATACATACCTTCAATAAGAAAAACAATAATCAATAATACAATTACAACAAAATAAATAAAACTGTCATCCTTTAAAAACATCGGAGTTTTCTTATTCATGTTGCCTCCTTCAGCTATACAGCCCTGTTAATTTTTCTTAAATTTACAGTTAAGTCAATAAGCCCTAAAAGTGCATAAAATATGCTGAAATTCATGCTCATAAATACGATCATGATTAATAATAATGTTCTTACAAATTTACCTGACCCGCTTTTATCCACAAAAAATTTAAGTACTGCAAATCCTTGCAAGAGCATAGCCATAAAAACAATCATAAACAAATTAAGCTGAATTACAGAAACATTGATTTTTATAATATTTAATAAAAACGACAACAGCAACAACCCTGCCATTGCAATCATAAAATTTCTCGGAAAAGAAAAATGGCTTATACCTTCATGTTCTTTAACATTAATTTTAAAACGTCTTGCAAACTTCCCTGCAACCAGGTAATTAATATATGATGTTGTTACAGATGCCACAATCATAATTGCCGGAAATACATTTGTTACAATGTAATTCATCAATGGAGCAGTTTGTTCAATACTTTGTATTGCCTGTTCCATTTGTTCACTTCTTAAATTATCAGGAACATTAGCAAATAAGTCCTTGGTCATCGCAAAGCTTTGGTCATACATTTCTGCAATTTGTTCTATAAAGTTAATACCCATTAACATATTTAACAACAGTATAAATACAACAAAAGAAATCATGTAGGCAGCAGAGCCGAACAATATTGTTTTGTTGGCATCCTCATCGTTGCAAATACCATATGTAAGAGCAAGAGCCAAGGGTGTATACATAATTAAAAATGTAAGTCCTGTTTGCAGTCCCAAAAGCATGGAAATAATTATATCAGAAGCAACTAAAGCTAAAACCGCATATTTAAGCCCTTTCCTTTTCCCTAATATAATTGCGGGAGTAGGATAAAAAAACATTAATAAAGTAATGAAAGATGATATATAAGCAATTACAACCAAAATTCCTGTTATCATTGCGGATTCTGTTAAACTTGATGTTTTTACATTTCTGTTCATTGTTACCTCACATATCTAATTATAACATTTTACCCCAAAACCAATATAAAGTCAAAAACTTATTTGGCATCTCACATTCTGGGGTTAGGGCATCTC
>CAZTXR010000230.1:0-3280 GCA_964617605.1 uncultured Clostridia bacterium
GCACAAAAAAACCTTCGCTTTCGCGAAGGATAAATGTGATGTTTGTTATTCGGCTTTTTTGCTTTTTACATAGATAAGCAGAGCTGCTCCTGCAATTATTAAGGCAATACTTAAAAGCTGAGCCACTCTCATACCCATAAACATGAGGCTATCTGTTCTTAAACCTTCAACAAAGTACCTTACAGCAGAATACAAAATTAAATATAAAGCAAATATTTGACCATCTGATACTTTTTTGTGTTTTCTGAACCAAATCAAAAATATAAAAATTAAAACATTTAAGGATGATTCATAAAAAAAGGTCGGGTGAACCTTCTGTCCGTCAACTATTATGCCCCATGGAAGATCTGTGGGCCCTCCGTGGGCTTCCTGATTTATGAAGTTGCCCCACCTGCCTATAGCCTGCCCAAGAATTAAGCTTGGTATTACTAAATCAACAAGCTGCAAAACCTTGATTTTTCTTTTTTTGCTATAAATGATAGCCGTGACTATACCCGCAATTACAGCTCCATGTATAGCAAGACCGCCATTTCTGATATTAATAATCTGGGATAAGTTTTGACTGTAATAATCCCAGGAAAAAATAACATAGTAAGCTCTTGCCCCCACAATAGCCGCAGGTATTGCATAAAGCAAAAAATCTATCAGGTCATCTTCCTTAAAACCTGTTCTTTTAGCTTCTTTTAATGCGATAAGAACACCAATAAGCACTCCTGTAGATATGAGCACCCCATACCACATAACATCTATTCCAAATACACTGAACGCAACCGGATTCATGTTTTTCTCCTTGTAAAAAATTTTCTTAGGTTATTTCTGACAGGAACCCCGTCCCCTTGTCATCCATGTTTTCTCCTTTATCTCAGTACCGCACCAAATTTTTTCCCTAAAACCTGAAGAATTTTTGTGTGGATATTTTCAACTTCCTTTTCCTTCAAGGTGCGCTCTTTATTTCTGTAGGTTACAGAAAAAGCAGTACTCTTATAACCTTCTTCAATATGCTCTCCCTTGTAGACATCAAACAGCTGTACGCTTTCAATCAAATATGGATTTACTTCCTTGATTGCTTCTTCCATATGGCCTGCCAAAACATCATCCTTAACTATAACCGCAATATCTCTTACCATTGAAGGATATTTGGGCAGTGGTGCATATTTCCAATCTGTATTTTTGTTTTGAAGGATTGTTTCAACATCTATTTCCGCTAAATAAACCTTATGGTCAAGACCGTAATTATCCGTAACCTTAGGTGACGCCTCACCGAAAATGCCGACAAAATCATCGTTTATATACATAGCCGCGCATCTTCCCGGATGGAAGCTAGGATTATCTGTAACAGGTTTTAAGACTGCCTTTATTCCGAATCTTGACAGCAAGACTTCAACAATTCCTTTTAAATCATAAAAATCATAGTTGCCGTACAAACCGATGGTAAGCTTTAACTTTTCTTTTGGTTCCTCAGTGACAGGCTGGCCTTTAGGAATAAAAACACTTCCGATTTCATATAATTTTGCACTGTCAACCTCTCTGTTTGAGTTTCTTTGAATAACTTCCATCATATTTGGCAAAAGGGTAGTTCTCATGGATGAAAAATCTTCCCCCAGAGGATTTAGTATTCTCACATAATTTCTAAGTTCACTTTCTTCAGGCACGCAAATACTGTCATATGTTTTCGGGCTTATGAATGAATATGTGGTTATTTCATAGAGCCCCATTCCGCAAAGAATTGATTTCATTTCATCTTCCAACATGCGAATATCGGATTTTTTGGCTACTCTTGTGCTTCCTTTCAGAGATTTTGACTCAATATTCTCAAAACCGTAAAGTCTTCCAACTTCTTCAATCAAATCTGCTTCCTGTTCAATATCAGTTCTGAAATAAGGAATTCGCGATGTTATTTTTTCACCGTCATAAATAGATTCAATTTCCAAGGTATTTAATGAAGTAAGCATATCAGCTACAGGTATTTCTACCCCCAAGAGTGCATGTGAGCGGTGAGGTCTTAGAGTTACCACCGGCGCTTCATACTCGCTTTTGCCTGCCTCAAGATATCCTCCAACCACTGTTCCCGCACCTATCATTTCAATCAGCTGACAGGCTCTGTTGCTGGCTATTTCACACATCACATAACTCATCGGCTTTTCGTTTCTTGCTGATGCTTCCGAACGCATGCTTAATTTTTTGGATGTTTCCCTTATGGATTTCGGATTAAAATTAGCAGTTTCCAAGGCCATAATTTTGGTATTGTCACTGATTTCCGAATAATATCCGCCCATTACGCCGGCTATGCAAGCAGGTTTAACGCTGTCTGCAATAACAAGCATATTGCCGCTTAAACTTCTATCATTTTGGTCTAATGTAACTATCTTTTCGCCTTCCTTGGCTCTCCTTGCAACAAGTTTTCTTCCTTCCAATGCTTCTAAATCATAAGCATGAAGAGGCTGACCCAATTCAAGCATTACAAAATTTGTAACATCCACTATGTTGTTGATAGGTCTCATTCCTGCATCCATCAAGGTTCTTTGCATCCACAAGGGTGACGGCCCTATTTTAATATCCTTAATTACCCGAGCGTAAAAACGAGAGCATAAATCTTCATCTTCAATTTCAACCGCATTAAGGTAATCCTTGATATTTCCTTCTTCTTTTTTAATTTCAATTTCAGGAAATTTGAATTTTGTTCCCAGGGTTGCCGCTGTTTCTCTGGCCATTCCCACAATATTAAGGCAATCAGGCCTGTTGAATGTAACCTCAACCTCCAAAGCACTTCCGTCAAGCTCCAGGACTTCCTTAATATCCCTTCCCAAAGGTGTGTCCGGAGGCAGTATAATTATTCCGTCTCTTGATTCCTTCGGAATTACCTTATCTTCAAATCCTAATTCTTCATAGGAAACCATCATTCCATAAGAAGGAAGACCTCTGAAATTGCTTTTCTTAATGGTTAAGCCGTTTGGAAGCACTGCGCCTTCCAAGGATACAGGCACTATGTCATTTTCCTTAATATTTTTAGCCCCTGTAATAATTTGAACAGGCTCTCCCGCATTTATGTCTATTTGTGTAATTACTAATTTATCAGCGTTGGGATGTTGTTTTATTTCTAAAATTTTTCCCGTAAGAACATTTTTTACTTCCTTGTTATAATCTATTACCGCATCCACATGGGAGCCGGTAAGAGTTAATTTATCTGACAATGTTTTGTCATCAGTATCAATATCCACATATTGCTTCATCCATTTAATAGGTACTAACATAACACCCTCCTAAAATTGTTTTAAGAATC
>CAZTXR010000231.1:0-3262 GCA_964617605.1 uncultured Clostridia bacterium
AAATCAAGAATAGTTGAAACAGAAGCATATATAGCTGCCATAGACAAGGCAAGCCACGCCTATGGAGGAAAAATAACACCTCGAACCAAGGTTATGTTTGGACCTCCGGGACATGTATATGTGTATTTTATTTATGGTATGTACTATTGCATGAACTTTGTAACGGAAGAAGAAGGAACATGCAGCGCTGTTTTAATAAGGGCTGCAGATCCCTTGGTCAATGCAGAAGAAATGAGCATGAACAGATACAATAAAACTTTAAATGAGCTGACAAAATATCAGATAAAAAACCTGTCTAACGGGCCCGGGAAGCTTTGCAATGCTTTAAGAATTACAAAGGAGCACAATGGGGCAGATTTGACAGGGGATGAAATTTTCTTGGAAGATGATGGCTATAGGGACTTTAGGGTAGAAAAAAGCAAAAGAATAAATATTGACTATGCCGAAGAAGCAATAGACTTCTTGTGGCGATATACTATTCATAACAATAATCACAAGAAACAATAATAATGCTTGACAAATACAGTTTTTCTAAATATAATTTGATTATCAAAGTAATTGAGGTGGTTTAATGAATAATCACGAAAGAGTAAACGATATACTTGTAAGGCTTTTTGCATATGTTTTGGATATTGAGGAAAAATGCCTGAAGATTGGACAATTTTCGGATTTATCTATTTCAGAAATGCATGTAATTGACAACATAGGATTGACAAAAGAACGCACTATGTCTGATACAGCCAAGGATTTAAATATTACATCAGGAACCTTAACCACTGCAATAGATAATCTTATTAAAAAGGGTTACGTAATAAGACGTCGTTCAGCAGAAGACAGAAGAGTCGTAAAAATAAAGCTGACAGAAAAGGGCAAGGCTGCTTTCAAATCTCACGAAGATTTTCACAAGGATTTGGTTATAAGTGCACTCCAACAGTTGGACAGCCATGAGGAAGAGGTCTTAATTAAAGTTTTATCAAACATAGATGTATTTTTTAACCATAAATATAATTTCAGTAAACTCTAACCTTTTGCCCTATTGATTCATAAGGCATAAGGTTATTTATATAGATATACTTTTAAAATCAAAATATTTGAGTATGAAAAGAGGATAAAATGGCTATAAGAATAGTAATAGACAGCACATCAGACGTAACAAATGAAATAATCGAAAAATATAACATAAAAATGGTTCCCTTAACTGTAAATTTTGAAGACGGATCATATTTGGACAAAATTGAATTAAGTTCAGAAGAATTTTTTGAAAAGCTTGCGAAAGCCGCGAAACTTCCCACCACCACATTAGTATCTCCCGGGGCCTTTGTTGAGGCCTTCAGTGAAATATTGATGGAGGGAGATCAGGTATTGGGAATTTTCCTGGCATCTGAATTTTCAGGAACCTATGATTCAGCTCGTATGGCAAAGGACATGATTGGAAGCGAAGATATTCACATTATCGATACAAGAAGTGTATGCCTCGGTTCCTTTGCACTGATATTGGAAGCAATTGAATTGGTAGAACAAAATAAAAATATCGAAGAAATAGTTAAAGAATTAGAGAAGGTCAAGGAAAAGATAGTTGCTATTGCAGCAGTTGATACATTGAAATATCTCGAAAAAGGAGGCAGGCTTTCAAAGGGACAGGCAGTTGTAGGCTCTATTTTAAATATAAAACCCATCATTAAAATCAGCGAGGGAAAATTATCTGTTATCGAAAAGATTAGAGGTAAAAATAAATCCATAAAGTGGTTTGATGAATGGATTGAAAAAAACAACTATGATTTATCTGATAAAACGGTTCTCTTATTCCATGGGAGATCTTATGAACAGTTAAAACTTTTGAGGGAAACTATCGAACAAAAATATAAAATAAAAAATATAATTGAACAGGAAGTAGGTCCTGTAATCGGAACCCATTCAGGTCCCGGAGTACTGGGAATAGGATTTTTAAACAAATAATAAAGGGGACCTGCGTCCCCTTAAATAATTGTCAGTTCTGTTTTTCCTTCATCATTTACATCAACATTCACAGATGTATTTTCCTTTAATGTACCTCTTAAATATGCTTCCGATATTTCATCTTCTACATATTTTTGGATTGCACGCCTCAAAGGTCTTGCCCCATATTTTGTATTGTAGCCCTTTTCGAGGATGTGTGCCTTCATTTTATCGGTAACCGTTAAAGTTATTTTCTTTTCTTTAGCTTCTTTAACAACTTCTTTAAGCATCAATTCAACAATTTGACTTAATTCTACCTTGGACAATTCGCTGAATACTATTATATCGTCAATACGATTTAGAAATTCAGGTCTGAAAGCTTGTTTTAAGGCATCCTTAACCTTAGATTCCATAGCTTCGTACTCTTTGTTGCCAAAGCCTATTCGGTTAGCCTTAATTGATGTGCCCGCATTAGAAGTCATGATGATTACAGTGTTTTCGAAGTTTACCGTTCTTCCTTGATTGTCTGTAAGCCTGCCGTCCTCCAATATTTGCAGCAATACATTAAACACATCCTCATGAGCTTTTTCTATTTCATCAAGCAATATTACAGAATATGGTTTTCTTCTTATTTTTTCTGTTAAAAAACCTGCCTGATCAAAACCCACATATCCCGGAGGAGCACCAATAAGCTTTGAAACTGTGTGTTTTTCCATATATTCAGACATATCAAGCCTAATCATGGCATCTTCATTTTCAAACAATTCATAGGCCAAGGTTCTTGCAAGCTCAGTTTTTCCGACACCCGTAGGGCCGACAAAGATAAAGGATGAAGGTTTTTTCCTTTTCTTAAATCCGGAACGGTTTCTTCTGATAGCTTTAGCAAGACTTGTAACCGCAGGATGCTGACCTATTACCCTCCTGTGAAGTCTGTCTTCTAAATGAATTAACTTTTCAGCTTCTTCCTCATTTATTCTCTGTACCGGAATTTTAGTCCATGCTTCAATAACATACGCTATATCCTCTTCGGTTAATAGAATATTTTCACATTCGTTAGACAATTCCTTCATTTTTGATTCAAGTCTTATTTCAGTAACCTTAAGCTCCGCTGCTTTTTCGTAATCATCATTTTCAGCGGCATATTCTTTTTCCTCTCTAACCCTTGCAAGGTCAGCTTTTAAGGCCTCCAATTCAACCAAACCTTTATTTTTAAGATTTGCCCTTGAGCCTGCTTCATCTATAACATCAATTGCTTTGTCAGGAAGGAATCTATCGGTAATATATCTTTCAGACATTAAAACTGCCTGTCTTATAACTTCATCTGTTA
>CAZTXR010000232.1:0-3258 GCA_964617605.1 uncultured Clostridia bacterium
TATAAATGTTAAGATAATTTAACATTGTAATAATACAAATTAGTTATATAATTATGTAAGGGGATATTCCTTTTAAAAATATAATAAATACCCCTTATGGATAACTTTTAGGAGAAAAAATGAATAAAGAAATAAGACCCTTAAAGGCTGACTTAATGCTTCTTATTGTGGCATTTTTGTGGGGAAGCAGCTATGTAGTTACAAAAGGTTCGATAGATTTGGTTGAACCCATGCAGGTTGTGTTTTTTAGGTTTTCAATAGCATCGCTGTTAAGTCTGATATTTTTTGGCAAACACTTGAAAGCAACCACAAAGGGGGAAATAAAGGCAGGATTTGTATTAGGGGCTATTTTAAGTTTTGGCTTATTTTTTGCCCTGAACGGAATAAAACTTACAACAGTGAGCAAAAACTCATTTATAATCAGCACAAATGTTGTAATTGTACCATTTCTATATTGGGTAATATGCAAGAAGAAACCAAGAGCCATGAGTATTGCAGCAGTATTTTTGATGGCTGTGGGACTTGGATTTTTAACCTTGGACTTTAGCGGTGATTTTAAAGTAAACACGGGTGATTTTATAAGCCTTGGATGCATTTTCTTTTATGCGGCACATGTGGTATTAGCAGATATTTATTCCAAAAAATATAATCCTGTTTCCGTAAACACATTTGCAATGATAACCGCATCCTTATTAAGTTTTGTATTTTTAACATTGACAGGAAGCTTGAAAATAAACATACCTAAAAATATTATGGGTGATATGATATACTTAGCAGTTTTTCCCACATTTTTATGTTATACAATGCAAATAAAAGCACAAAGACATACGATTGCTACCCATGCGGCAATAATAATGTCGTTGGAATCAGTATTTGCAACATTGTTAGCCGTGTTAATTCTTAAAGAAAGCATTAATCTGCAAATGATCATAGGATTTATATTTATCTTCATTTCAGTTCTTACATCGGAGCTTGGTGATACAGTCTTAAACTATATAAAGGAAAAACATAATAAAGATGAAACAGATATAGAAACATCCGGTTCCGATGAAGCAAAGCAATAATTATCAGTTCTTGTTAAAAAAAATAATATATGCTATAATTAAAAAAATTATCTAAGAAGTCAGGTGGTGTTTATGTCTCATCAAGCAATATACAGAAAATTCCGACCTATAATATTTGATGATGTTTTAGGTCAGGAACATGTGACAAGAACATTAAAAAATCAAATAATGTCAAATAATATAGCCCATGCTTATCTTTTTAGCGGTATAAGGGGTACAGGAAAAACATCCACGGCTAAAATTTTTGCACGAGCAGTTAATTGTTTAAATAATCATGACGGGAATCCATGCAATGAATGCGAAATATGCACAAGCACATTGGATGAGACCAATATGGATGTTATTGAAATGGATGCTGCATCAAACAATGGTGTTGATGACATAAGAGACTTAAGAGATAAAGTGAAATTTTTACCCCTCAAAAGCAAATACAAGGTATATATAATAGATGAAGTTCACATGCTGTCAAAAGGAGCCTTCAATGCACTTTTAAAAACCTTGGAGGAACCGCCGGACCATCTTTTATTTATACTTGCAACAACCGAGCCCCAGAAAATTCCTGCAACCATATTATCAAGATGCCAAAGATTTGATTTAAAAAGAATCAGTGCTGATATTATTACGGAAAACATGAAAAAAATATGCAATGAATTAAATGTAGAATATGAAGAAAAGGCATTGAAGCTTATTGCAGCCAATTCAGAAGGAGCGATGAGAGATGCCCAAAGCATATTGGACAGATGCATATCCTTTAATGAAAATGCAGTTGACTACGAAACAGTAGTAAATTTATTGGGAACAGTCAATTACCAGGTTGTCTTGGAGGCGGCTGACGCAATCGTTGACAAAAATATTGAAAGAACCATGAATTTGGTTGATAATATTTTAAACAGCGGAAAAGAGTTAACATTTTTTCTTGATGAATTAATTATTTGTTTCAGAAATATGCTGATAATAAAAACGACAAATTCTTCCGATAATTTAATGAGAATATCTGAGGATGAAACCGATGAAATTATTGAATTAAATAAAAAAATTTCTCTTGATGAAATAATAGAAATAATAGAGTATTTATCAACAGCTCAAGCAGAGTGCAAAAGAGCATTAAATCCAAGAGTTCTTTTAGAAACAAAACTTATAAAGATGTTACATAATTTAAATTATGTAAACTTAAAATCACTGATTAAAAGAATTGAGAACATAGAAGGCAACTTACAGGGTAAAATTCAGACTGCAAATTTTGCAAAAATACCTGAAGTTGAAGCTGCTAAAACATATAAAGCTACAGAAAACAAAGCAGTCCAAAAAACCGAGAAGACTATAAATACAGAAAAAATTGTAGAAGCGGCAACAAATAAGGCAGGCGAAATTAAGCAGGAAGAAAAAAAGGAATTTGACAACAAAAGCGATGAAGAAATTTTCAATTCAATAATAAAAGGCTGGCAGACAATCCTTAAAGAAATCAGGAAAGAAAATGCGGGGCTGCAGGCTATCATAAGAGAATCAAAGCTAACAGGGGTGATAAATAAAAAAGCTGTATTTGAATTTGACCCTAAGTTTACCTTCCATATAAGTGCTGCAAACCAGCCAAAAAACAAAGAGGAATTCAAAAAAGTATTAAGCAGCTTCATAAATGAAAATTGCGAAGTGGAGTTTACCAGCACGAAAAAAGAAATAAAAAGTATAAAAACAAAAACGACAATTGAAGATGTATATGAAGATTTAAAAAATGAGTTTGGAGAAATAGTAGAATTTAAACAGGAGGATTGAAAATGGCAAAAGGCAGAAAAATGCCCATGGGTATGCCCGGCGGCGGAAATATGAACAATATGATGAAACAGGTTCAAAAAATGCAAAAGCAAATGGAAGATATGCAGAAGGAGCTTGAACAAAAAGAAGTGGAAGCAACATCAGGCGGAGGAGCAGTTTCAGTTAAGGTGACAGGTAAAAAGGCCTTGTTGGAAGTAAAGATAGATCCGGAAGTGGTAGATAAGGATGATGTTGAAATGCTTGAAGATATGATTGTAGCCGCTATTAATGAAGCTTTCAGAAAGGCTGATGAAATGATGGAAAGCGAAATGAAGAAGGTAACAGGCGGAGTAAGCATACCAGGGTTAATGTAATGGAGCATTACACGGGGCCTATTACAAAGCTTATAGAAGAACTGTCAAAGCTTCCGGGAATAGGCAGAAAA
>CAZTXR010000233.1:0-3254 GCA_964617605.1 uncultured Clostridia bacterium
CCCATATAAAATAGTCCCTCAAACATTTCCTTTTCATAATCCTGGCTGTCCTCAGAAATATCTTTTAATTTTGTAAGTGTAAAACTCTTTTTCATCCCAAAAGTCTTTTTTACAAGTTCTTCAGCTATAGATAAATATCCTTTGTCTGCCCAATAAATTATAAGAGAAGTTATATCGAAATAATCTAACCTTCCATCAATTAAAAAACCTACATCTGCACTGGTCAATCCTTGAGGAGGATAAAATTCAACAGTTGGAAATATTTTTCTCCCCTTGCCCATTAATACCCATAGCACTGTGCCTGCAGTGACACATATAATTGACACAAACCATCCGTAAGGCACATCAGAGCTTATTCTTTCAGCTTGTGAAAAATATCCTTCCGGAAGGGGTAAAGCAATTGTAAATGAATCATTAGGCATAAGATCTACCATCAGAGATCCCTTTATGGTATTTCCCTCAATATTCCAGTCCACACCGTCATGCTTTGTGCTTCCTTTTTTCCCATGGGTGAAATACAGTCTGTCTGGTGTAAATGCTTTTGGCATATTTATTTTGAAAGAAACGTTTTCAATTGTGCAGTCCCAGTCATTTCCGATTAAATTCCAATACAACTCATCTCTATCATCTAAATAGTCATCTCCTATGGTATACACATAGCCTATTGTATACGCTTCTGAAAGAGAAGCGTATCTGTCTGGTTCTCCTATTTTGATTTCAATATTGTTTGATACTTTCTCAGTAGAAAATTCATGGTCAAATACATCTATATCAGAAATTAATGCAATCTTTCCTCTGTTTGTTTTCAAAGGCAAACTTCTGATAATGCCGTACTTTTGCTCTGTAAAATTGACTTGGATGGTTTCAATTACTGCATAACTGTTATCATCATATACAGTCATATCGATATTGTAAAAAGTAATATTGAATGCTTCAGCTGTGAAAGCAGGCACTGTCAAAACTGCTAAAAAAGATATGATTGCTAAAGTGCAAAGCATTAGAGTTTTTTTCATTACCTCACCTCTAATCAAAATCGTATTTCAACATTTTGACGCTCATATTCATCAGCCATAAAATATGGATATCTATTGAATCCAAAAAGTTTTGCAAACAAATTTGAAGGAAATATTTCCACCTTGTTGTTCATAACCTTAACAACTCCGTTATAATACTTTCGAGACTGAGATATTTCATCTTCTAAGTCTGCCAGTTGAGTTTGAAGTTCTAAATAATTTTCATTAGCCTTGAGCTCAGGATACCCCTCAGAAATTGCAAAAAGGGATTTTAAAGCTCCGGACAGCATATTTTCATTTTGACCTCGCTCTTCTACAGTACTTGCCTTAATTGCCATACTCCTTGCTTGCACAATTCGCTCCAAGGTTTCTTTTTCATGTATTGAATACTGTTTTACTATTTCTACTAATCTTGGTATCATCTCATACCGTTTCTTTAAATACACATCCATAGTGGAAAAAGCTTCTTCTATTTGATTCCTGGATTTAACAAAACCGTTATAAGACAAGATTACCGATACTCCCAATATAACTAGGATGATAAAAATAATTGCTATGAATATTTCCATTTTTCTTCCCCTTTCAAAATAAAGTTATTAAATATTAAATACTTGAAGTTGCTTTTAGCCACAAATAGATGTAAGCAACATAAATTATTATCGCAATTAGATAATAAAACAATAAAGCTTTAGCAAAATTGCTTTTGTTAGGTTTTTTCTTATTAAATCCCCATTTTAACAATAGTATTATGTTTAATATAGGAATACCTACTAAAAAAATCATCCATACATACTGTCCGAAACTAATTATATCCGCAGATTGAGAATTTGTTTTATTATTTTCAAGTTTATCTGATACCGGCCTATTTATATTGGAATGCTGCCGTCCTACCATTTCTTTTTCATAGTTTACAGAGGGCTTACGAGGTTCTGTTTCTTTTGCATAAGGCTCAGAGGCTTGACGGAGGTTTGTTTCTTCCCTGCTGTGGTCGGAAGGCTTAAGTGTTGATGTAGATCTCATAACAGGAGGAACAGAACCTCGCTGTCTTGTTGCATTAGGTTCTTTCTTAATATTTAAATTCTCTTCATTTGTTTTTGATTCACTAATTTTTGTTTCATTTTCCATGTATGATGATACCTTTTGACCACACTCTTCACAAAACGAAGAATTATCAGGTATCTTAGTTCCACAGTTTTCACAAAACATGTTTTCCTCATCATTATTTATAAGTGTTACTCCGCTTTTAATAATATGCATCCGCATCTTTCACAATAATTGTCGCGTATATCGCTAATATCGCCGCAACATGCACAAAATATTGTTGTATCTAAAGATTTATCAT
Organism: uncultured Clostridia bacterium; assembly: GCA_964617605.1. Lineage (GTDB taxonomy): Bacteria > Bacillota > Clostridia > Tissierellales > Sedimentibacteraceae > Sedimentibacter. Next base: position 2,356 of record CAZTXR010000233.1, read on the forward strand.
ACTTCTCAATGTAGTTCAGGCTTTTATCTCCATGATAGTGTACGTAATCCCCTTTTTTGAAATATTCATATTGAGCATTGTCCTCACTCTTTAATTCAAAAATCTCATTATTTTCCTTGCGTATATATACAATGTATTCCGTATATGATTCATTGTATTTTTTTCCATCATTATCTTTTCTTTGTCTGATTTTTTGGAATATTTTTTTATCTTCAACAATGCCGTCCCAAGCTGGTATATTTTTGCTATTTTTAAATAAAAACAAAAGGCCGATGAACCAGAATACTGCTATAACTCCACCAATCACCATAATACCTTCTGTATCAATTTTTATCTCGCCAGTTAAAATCAAAGCTACTGGAACAATTATGCTGATGCCAATAAGCCAAATAAGTCCGAATTTTCGCTTATTTTTAAAATATTCTTTAAAACAAGGATTAGATGTGTTATTTGACCAACCTATGCCTCCTGCACCTAAGGCGGAATCATTGCTATACCTATCCTGTCCGCTGTATTTAGAGTCACAATAAGTACAGTTGTTTTTTCCTTTCTCAATTCGCTTGCCGCAATTCCAGCAAAAAAAACTTCCATAACCTATGATTTTTTTAGACATATTTCACCTCATTGTTGGGGTAATCCCCGTTTCATAACGGAATTTATTAATCATTTCCTCCAGAGCTTCGGGCTCAATATTAGGACGTACAAAACGTAAATTATGCATTTTCCTTTCATTGCCGTATGTAAATAAAGGATAGTCACATTTAAATGAAACTCCCTGATATTTAAGGAGTGCATTTCATTTTCTTATGATTCAATGAAAGTTCATATGGCGATTAATTAATATAACGATAGTATTCTTTTGTGATAATCGGTACAAAGCAAATCATCATCAAAGTTAA
>CAZTXR010000234.1:0-3250 GCA_964617605.1 uncultured Clostridia bacterium
AGGAGCATATACTGTATATATAGTATATGCACAGTAGCCAAAGGATGATGAAGTGAAAATAATAATTTCAAATTCAAATAAGCAACCTATTTATGAGCAAATTTCATTTCAAATAAAGGAACAAATAATTAAGGGTCAATTAGCTAAGGATGAATTATTGCCTTCAATAAGAAACCTTGCTAAGGAGCTTCAAATTAGTGTGATTACAAGCAAGAGGGCTTATGAAGAATTGGAAAGGGACGGTTTCATACATACGGTTCCCGGCAAAGGCACCTTTGTTGCCGGGGAAAATATAAAAAGTATTAAGGAAAAAAAGTTCAAAATGATTGAAGCGGATTTAATCAATCTTGTAAATAAGAGCAAGATGCTGGATATTTCAAAAGATGAATTAATTGAAAGCATTACTTTAATTTATGGCCGGGAGGAATAGTATGGAAACAATTTTAGAAATTAAGAATTTATCTAAAGATTATAAGGGATTTAAATTGGATGATGTGAGTTTCAGTCTTAAAAAAGGCTATATAATGGGCTTTATAGGTCCTAACGGCGCCGGAAAAACTACAACAATTAAGCTTATAATGAATTTAATCAAAAAATCCTCCGGTCAAATTAAAATTTTTGGCATGGATAATATTGAATATGAAAAAGAAGTAAAAAACAGAATCGGTTTTGTATATGATGACTGCAGTTTTTATGAAAACTTCAGCCTTATGGACAATGCAAAGATCATAGCGGATTTTTATGAGGACTGGAGCTGGGATGATTTTGATAATTATTTGAATAAATTTAAGCTTGACAAGGATCAAAAAACAAAGGAGCTGTCAAAGGGAATGAAAATACAGTTTGCCTTGGCCCTTGCCTTGTCTCATAATGCAGAGCTCCTTATTATGGATGAACCTACATCCGGCTTGGACCCTATTTTCAGGCATGAAATAGTAAAGATCCTGCAGGAATATATTGAAGATGGCAATAGAAGCATATTGTTTTCTACACATATAATTTCTGATATTGAAAAAATGGCTGATTATATAACCTTTATCAATGAAGGGAAATTGGTATTTTCACAAGAAAAAAATATATTAGAGGATACTTACCGAATTGTAAAAGGCGGGCTTGATATATTAGACAGCAAGATAGAAGATGAATGTATCAGTATTAAAAAAAATAAATACGGATTTTCAGGCCTCACCCTTAATCACGTAAAACTTCAGGAAATGTATGGTACAAATATAATAATTGATAAAGCTGATATAGAAGAAATCATGATTTATATGGCCGGAGAAGACTAATGAAAAAATTATTCAAAAGAAATTTACTTTTAATTGGGAAGAAAATTTATTCATATGCCTTTTTTCTGCTGGCAATAATTATTATGTTTTTATTGAAAAAAGATGTATTTTCTTTTTTGATTTTTTTCATCACTGCAATGACACTTATAGCAGTAGTAGCAATAGAAGAATTTGATGAAAACAATTATAAAACAACTTTTAGCATGCCTCTTATAAGAGCTGAGTTTGCCAAGGCGAAGACTCTTACCTTTTTGTTAATATTTAGTGTAAATACATTCTTATCACTAGTTATATATGCTATAGCTCTTTTATTAGACAAGGCGGAAGTAATGCCTTTTTCATTGCTTGTTTTGGGCTTGTCATTTTCTTTCCTTTTGACAATGATATTTGGGGGCATAGTATTAACGGCAGGTAGCAAGGTTCCCAATTTTTTATATGCTATTATATTTATTATAATTTTTGACAATATGAATATTCCTTCCTTAGTTTTAGACAATGGTATTTTAACTTATATTATTTCAGCAATATTTTTGGCAATCGGCAGAAGCGCTTATCTTATAGTAAAAGAAAATATTTTAAGAATATGCTTGGATATGGAATTTTAAGGGGTGAAAGAATGATGGATTCATTGAAAGTTGTTAAAAAGAACTATACAGTAGCTTTTAAAAATGATACAAGAAACTTCCTTAGTTTTTTGCCGCTTATATATATAGGCTATTTATTATTTAAAAATGTTCACTATGATATTTTAAACCCGCTACAGATAATGTCATCTTTTGCATCTGTAGCAGTCTTACATGCTATTGTGGATAGCCTTATGATGAAGGAAAGCGCCAGAAAAACATCTATATTAATAAAAAGCCTTCCTTTGAAAGAAAGAAGTATAGTGATTGGTTTTTATATATTTTCTGCATCAATTATTCTTAGTACGGCTTTAGCTGCCAGCATATTTCCGGCTGTGAAATCAGGAATAGAAGGGGATGCCACGTATCTCAGGTCAACATTTATAATTAACATTGTAATTTGTGTTTTTATTTTTTCGATTTTATTTCCCTTAATTTTCAAATTCGGATATTCGAAAATGAGAATAATTAACACAATAATTGCTAATCTACTGCTTCCTCTTGCACTTGTTTTTTATTATATTCAAGTCATATATACAAAAGTTTACTTTATATCTGAAGCAGAATACTTTATTAATTTATTAAACAATAACTTACCGGCAACGATCATAGCTTGCTTGATTATATATTTAATATCAATGACTATATCAATAAAAGCATACAATAAAGAAAATTAAGCAGCCTTAGGGCTGAAAAGTTTAATATTATAAATGGCAGGTGATAATTTATGAAAGCATTGATAAAGCACAATTTGATATTATTGAAAAAGATTCATCCGGGCTACATAGTTTTTATGGCATTTATTATTGGCTTACGGATAAAAGGCGACTCCGGGTTATTTATAATTTCAATTCCCGCAATCACAGCCTTGTTTATGTTTACAATTGAAAGCTTTGATTGCAAAACATATGATACCCTTTTCAGCTTACCAATAACAAGGAAAGAATTTGCAAAAGCTAAAGTACTAACCTTATTAATTGTGTATGTAACTACCGCATTATTTATTTTAGTCTTATACTTTATCAGTGTCTTAAAGGGCACAACAAAGCTTATAGAAACACTGCCTTTTTTATTAGAATTGTCCGTAACATTACCCTTATCTGTTTTTTTAGGAGGCTTATTTGGGGGAATGGGAGGAAATTCACGAGCTACAGTGCCTTTATTGTATGTATATATTGTTTATTTGTTCATTCTTAATATAGATATAGACTTGCAATTAGGTACAGATATGATTTTGGATGTCCTGGTTGTAATAATCTTGTTAGGATTAAGCATTGCTTCTTATGTTGGTACTAAAGGCAGTATGTCTGACAGATATTTGGATATGGAATTATAACA
>CAZTXR010000235.1:0-3241 GCA_964617605.1 uncultured Clostridia bacterium
AAAGACGGGATGACATATGTTGGGAATCCTGCATCAATTATAAAATACTAATTAAAACAAATACAATTATGAATAAAGAAGAATTCGTGCAAAATATTGCTAATCAATTTGACGAAACAGACCCTTCGCTTTTTAAAACTGATACGGAATTTAAACAGTTAGACGAGTGGAGTTCATTGATAGCTTTGTCAATTATTGCAATGATTGACGAAGAATATGATGTCTCGTTGAAAGGGGACGATATTAGAAATGCTGCAACAATTCAAGACTTATATGAAATAATTATACATAAAAAGTAAAATGGCATACATCGATATAAGGAATGTGGCAATAAAAGGTATATCTGCTTGTGTTCCCAAACATACAGAATTAGTGTCAAATTACTCTCAATTTACACAAGATGAAGCTGAAAAATTTTCAACTTCTACAGGTGTTATTAATCGGCATTTAGTGATTGATGGTAAAACTTCTTCGGATTTATGTTTTACTGCAGCTGAAAAATTGCTGGAACAACTGAAATGGGATAAATCAGAAATAGATATTTTAGTCTTTGCTTCACAAACACGAGATTATATTCTACCATCTACCTGTTGTATATTACAAGATAGATTAGGATTGTTGAAAGAGTGTATAACAATAGACATTCCTTATGGATGTTCAGGTTGGATATATGGATTAAGTACAATAGCATCTTATTTTATGTCCGGAACATTGCGAAAAGGTTTATTATTAGCCGGTGATGTAATTACTCCTCATCATAATGTTTTGGATAAGAGTTCTTATCCATTATTTGGAGATGCTGGTACTGCAACTGCTATTGAATTTGATATAGATGCAAGTAATATTAATTTCCACTTAGCAACTGATGGTTCTGGATATAATGCAATAATTATTCCTGATGGTGGATATAGAAATAGAACATCCCCGGAATCTTTTAAATTACACGATTACGGAGCTGAGGGCAAACGAACAAATTTAGACTGTTATTTAAACGGTATGGATGTTTTTTCTTTTGCTATCTCTAAAGTGCCAAAGTCTGTTAAAAATCTTATGGAAAGATTAAATATTACCATTGGTGAAATTGATTATTTTGTAATGCATCAAGCAAATCTTTTTCTGAATGAAACAATTAGAAAAAAAACCAAATTTTCAGAAGTTCAGATTCCTTACTCATTAGATGAATATGGCAACACTAGTTGCTCTAGTATTCCTTTAACTATAGCAGCTAAATTACAGACCAAAATAACATCTACACAATGTAAATTTTTAGCATGTGGTTTTGGAGTAGGATTATCTTGGGGTACTGTTTATTTTGAAACAGATAAAATTGTTTGTTTACCAATTATTGAAATATAATTTTTAATTATGAATAATTATAATCCATATACATTAGAAGGTAAAACTATCCTTATAACTGGGGCAACTTCTGGCATTGGCAAAGCTACTGCCATAGAGTGTACTAAACTTGGAGCAAAAGTGATTATTACTGGACGCAATGAAAAACGATTAAAAGAAACAAATCAAGAATTAGAGGGCTCTAACCATATAAGCATTGCTGCAGATATAACTATAGAAGAAGAGTTAGTTAATCTAGTTGACAATATACCTGAAATTGATGGATTAGTGAATGTAGCCGGCATAGTTAAGACATTACCTTTTCAATTTATTAACCGTACAGATCTTAGTAACATATTTTCTACAAACTTTTTTTCACCTGTTCTTCTAACTCAAAAGATTATTAAGAAGAAAAAACTCAATAAAGAAGGATCGATAGTTTTCATTTCCTCCATAGATGGACCCGTTACAGCACATATCGGAAATTCGATGTATTCAGCTTCTAAAGGAGCAATTAGTGCAATATCAAAAAACATGGCTGTAGATTTAGCTGTAAAAAAAATTCGAGTGAATTCTATTTGTCCGGGAATGACAGAAACTCCACTTATTCATAGTGATGGTATTACCCAGGAACAATTGATTGAAGACATGAGATTATATCCACTAAAACGTTATGGAGAACCTAAAGAAATTGCCTGGGCAGTAATTTATTACTTGTCTGATGCAAGTAAGTGGACTACAGGTAGTCAATTAATAATAGATGGTGGATTTACTTTACTTTAAAATTTATGGCAATAATAAAATTCAATAATGTAGAAATCAAAGCAATTTCTGCATGTGTTCCAAAAAAAATTGAATATAATTCAGATTTGGGATATCTTATTCCTGCTGAAGAAATTGATAAAACAATTAACTCTATAGGAATAGCAGAGAAAAGAATCGCAGATTTAGATGTATGTTCTTCGGATTTATGTTTTAGAGCTGCAGAAATATTAATCAATGATAATAATATTGATAGAAATACAATTGATGCTTTAATATTTATAAGTCAAACACCAGATTATAGACAACCTGCAACTGCAATGTCTTTGCAACATAGACTTGGATTACCAAAAACAACATTGTCGTTTGATGTTAATTTAGCATGCTCTGGTTATATATATGGATTATCAATAGCATCGACTTTTGCGTCATCTCAAGGTGTAAATAATGTTCTTTTGCTAGTTGGTGAAACAATGTCAAAAACAATATCTAGGAAAGATAAAGTTACTACACCATTATTTGGTGATGCTGGTACAGCTACCTTTGTTTCAAAAGTTGATAATACTAATTCTTTATTTTCTTTAAATAGTGATGGTGGAGAAGCTGATATTTTAAGAATTCCATATGGAGGATATAGAAATCCTTCTTGTGAAGAAGGCTTAAAAATGGTAGTTGATAGTGAGGGCAATATGAAAACAGGGGAAGAATTAAATATGAATGGAATGGACGTTTTCAATTTTGGATTAAGAGAGGTTCCAAGAGATATTACACGAATATTAAAAGAGACAGAATTATCAATTCAAAACATTGATTTAATAATATTTCACCAAGCAAATAAGTTTATGACAGATTTTTTTGCAAAGAAATTACGTATTTCTTTAGAAAAAACTCCTTATTCCTTAGCTAAATTTGGTAATACAAGTTCTGCTTCAATTCCACTTACTATTGTTTCCGAAATGTTTAACAATGAACAATATAAAAACAGAGAAAAGGTTATTGTTTCAGGTTTTGGTGCCGGCTTATCATGGGCCTCTGCTTTAGTAAATCTTTCAAATACTAAGATATCAAAATTGATTGAATATTAATTTTTATGAAGTATTTTGTTTTTAGGAATATGACCATTGAAAGGTTTTTCCAAAATATG
>CAZTXR010000236.1:0-3235 GCA_964617605.1 uncultured Clostridia bacterium
ATTTGGAATATAAATATGCAGAAAACTGCAATTATGAACATTTTGCAAGCGGAAGGGTTTTACATCATACTAATGGAATACCCAATTTTCCTGTCAGACTTGCTAATGAGCTATATGGCAGAAGCTTATATTATTCGAACAAAAAGAAGGATATTTGCTTATATGATTGTTGTTGCGGAGGAGGATATTCCGTAACAGTATTGGGATTGCTTAATCAACAATCAATATCAAAAATAATTGCCAGTGACATAGATAATAGGATGCTTGAAATAGCAAGTCTTAATCTTTCATTATTATCTAAGAAAGGAATTAAAAAAAGAATAGATGAAATTCACTCACTTTATGAACAATTCAATAAGGAATCTCATAGAGAAGCAGAAGAAAGCGGAATAAAATTATTAAGCCTTATACAAAAAGAAATCAATGTTCAGTTGTTTCAGGCAAATGCTCTACAACCTATTGAAATGGATATTAAACCGGATATTATTATTACGGATATTCCTTACGGCAATTTAGTTGAGTGGCAGGGTGAAGCCTGTGACTTTAGTAATTTGCTGGAGTCCTTGCTGAAAATATGCACCGATGAAACAGTGATAACCATATGTATGAGTAAAAATCAAAAACTTAACAATAAACACTTTAAGCGTTTAGAGAAGCAAAATGTAGGTAAGAGAAGATTTGAAATATATAAGTTAGCATGAATTGCTTACACTTAAGAGAAGGTGTCTTTATTTAATAAAACACTCTCCGAGGGATTAAAGCTTGATAATCCACTTTGTGGATAAGGAGATAAAACATATGAAGAAAATAAGAAAAAGACCATTTATGATTCTTTCTGATTTTATGTAATGGATATCTCTAAGGAAATTTTATATAAAAAATATAATGTGGAGGCATGAATAATGAATAATTCATTTTCAGAAATAAAATTATTCCAAGTAAAACCGGATAAAATAGATGAGTTTGAAAGATTAGTTATATTAATAGCAAATGAACAAAAAGAGCAGCCGGGTGCAATAAGTATTAAGTATATGAAGCGTTTCTTTACTATAGACGGATTAGAGTTAGGCAAACCACCTAGAGAGCTAACAAAAATCGTAAAGTGTGTAAAGTATTATTCGTTTTGGGAATTTGATAATAAAGAGAATTATGGGAGAGCAAATGGTTGGTTTTTTGCTAATTACGTAAAGCAAATTCAGAAATTTCTTATAATGCCTTTTGATATAAACTGTGGAAATACAATAGTTTAAATCATACTCCAAACAGTGAAAATTATTTCGAGAAATAGCAAAATGTTATATTTATTCTAATAGAATAATTACTAATGAAAACAATAAATCTATTTCTAAGGATACACTAAGATGTGTAAGAAGTAGATGTATAAGGAGTCAAATTGAACATACCAAATAAGATAAAAGCTATAATTAAAGACATGCCCTATTCAATAGATGAAATTGGAATGTCAAAATCAAAAGTGATTTGTTTTGATGATATGGTTTTAAAAATTGATAAACAAAGTGAAGAATCAGATAATGAACACATGATGATGACATGGCTTGCAGATAAATTACCTGTTCCCAAGGTTATATGTTCTGAAAATGAGAATGGAACAAACTATTTGTTAATGAGCAGGATTAGGGGCAAGATGTTATGTTCAGCAGAAATGCTTGAAGAACCGGAAAATTTGGTAAGGCTGTTGGCAGATGGCTTAAGAATGCTGTGGAACGTGGATATATCAAGTTGCCCATACAATAATTCAATTGATAATAAATTAAGATTAGCAGAAAAAAACGTTCGAAATAACCTTTGTGATTTAGAAAATGTGGAACCTGCAACATATGGCGTAAATGGATTTGAAAACCCTGAAAAACTTTTGCAATGGTTAAAAGAAAACAAGCCGGATGAGGAACTTGTATTTTCCCATGGTGATTATTGCCTGCCTAATATTATTATAAAGGATGACAAAGTCAATGGCTTTATAGACTTGGGAGGGAGTGGTATTGCTGATAAATATCAGGATATTGCTTTATGTTACAGGAGTTTACAGCATAACTACGATGGTAAGTATGGCAATGGAATGGTTTATGAAGGATTTGATGCCACAGTACTTTTCGATGAGTTAAATATAGTTCCAGATTGGAACAAAATTAGGTTTTATATTTTACTTGATGAATTGTTTTAGGTTAAAGAATCTGTAGAAAAAAAGAGATATTTGACAAATAAAATAGTAGGGCAAGTATATATGGATTTATACAATGAAATGAGATTACGCAAAATAAATTATAGTAACTACTCGTGAACAAAGGAGATTAATATATGGATAAAATAAGAAAAAGACCATTTATGATTCTTTCTGATTTTATGGATATATATCAATTCATGATTGATATATATGAAAAGGACTGGAGAAATGGAGTGCCCGCACCATTTTTTGAATATGCACTTTCATCTGATTGGTCAGATAAAACAATGAGCCACAGAAATATGATTTGGGAGACCGATAACAAAATCGTAGGATTCTGTTTCTACGAAAGCCAACTTGGCAAAGCCTTTTTCAACTTGCGATCCGGATATGATGAGATTGCACCTGAAATGATTGAACATGCAACTAAACTTCTAACTGATAAGGAAGGTAATTTGAAACTCAATATTTTTAAGGGGCAAACCTCCATAACTGAAGCAGCCGTAGAAGCAGGTTATAAGCAAGATGGTGAATATATTGATATGATTTATGACTTTGGTAAGCCTTTGGAATACGAACTTCCGGAAGGCTTCAGTTTTGTACAACCTGAAGAAATTGACATTGCGAAAGCTTTAATTTGCTGTTGGAAAGGTTTTGACCACGAAGAAGAAGGACCATGGGATGGTGACCTTGATGTTGGATATCATATGGAAGCTTCTCCCCATGCAACATCACAGTATGACCTTGCAATCCAAAATGAAGCCGGTGATTATGTATGTTGGGCGGGCATGTGGTGGACACCTGAGAATAATCTTGCGTATATGGAACCTCTCTGCACAGTGCCCGAGTATCGTCATAAAGGTCTTGCGGCTGCAGCTTTGTCCGAAATGTATAAAAGGATGAAACCACTTGGTGCAACACATATGACCGGTGGCGGAAATCCATTCTACAAAACAATTGGATATGAACCAATGATTACATGGACATATTGGAAAAAGTAAATTTTAATTGTGTTAATTAAAGGAATAAAAACAGTTGATAAAATAAGAGAAG
>CAZTXR010000237.1:0-3234 GCA_964617605.1 uncultured Clostridia bacterium
CATCTATATGGTCCATCCATTTTGTATCAACATTTCTAAGAAGAACAATTCTTTCCACTTCTCTGAATGTTTCTTCCCCAAATTCTGCTTCCTGTCTCGCGTAATGTCTGTCAACGGCAGTTTTTACTCTTTCTCTTAAATCATCCTTTTTTAAATCCTGGAGCTTGGCGCCGTCAAAGCTTATAAGAAGCGAAAATACTTCTGCTATATATTTAGTAAATCCTTCAATATCCCAGTTTGCCGTATTTTTGTCGTCCGTTGTAAACATATTGATTGCTTTGTCAATTAAGGAATCAATAATAATTGATATATACTCTTTTAAATCTTCTCCAAGAAGCACCCTTCTTCTTTCAGAATAAATTACTTCTCTTTGTTTGTTCATTACATTGTCATACTGAAGAACATGCTTTCTTATATCAAAGTTTCTTCCTTCGACTCTTCCCTGGGCTGTTTCTATGGTCTTTGTCAGCAAGCCTGCTTCTAAGGGCTCATCTTCAGGCATTTTTAATGTTTCTATTATTGTTTTAACCTTATCACCGGCAAAGAGCCTCATTAAATCATCCTCTAAGGATATATAAAAACGGGTTGAACCCGGGTCTCCCTGTCTGCCTGCACGGCCTCTTAACTGATTGTCGATACGTCTTGATTCATGTCGTTCTGTACCGATTATATGAAGTCCGCCTGCTTCAATTACTTTTTGCTGTTCATCTTTCAAATCATTTTTTGATTCTTCAAGCAAGAGTTTGTATGTTTTGCGGGCCTCTATTACCTCTATGTCATCTGTTTCATTGAAACCGTCAGCAGATGCTATAAGTTCATCCGTAAATCCCTTTGCTTTCATTTTATGCTTGGAAATAAATTCGGGATTTCCGCCAAGTACTATGTCGGTACCCCTGCCTGCCATATTGGTCGCAATGGTAACAGAACCGAAACGTCCTGCCTGGGCTACTATTTCAGCTTCCTTTTCATGCTGTTTTGCATTTAATACTTCATGCTTAATTCCTTGCTTTTTTAATAATTTACTTAAAATTTCGGATTTTTCAATAGAAATTGTACCAACCAAGATAGGCTGGCCTGTTTTATGTTTTTCTGCAATTTCGTTTATTACAGCAGTAAACTTCCCAAGCTCACCCTTGTAGACCACATCCTGCATGTCATTTCTTACTACATCTTTGTTTGTCGGAATTTCTATTACATCAACGCCGTATATTTCCCTGAACTCATTTTCTTCTGTCTTTGCTGTACCTGTCATACCGGAAAGTTTCTTATACATTCTGAAGTAATTTTGAAATGTTATGGTGGCAAGTGTTTTTGACTCTTTTCTTACTTCTATTCTTTCTTTTGCTTCGATTGCCTGGTGAAGCCCGTTGGAATACCTTCTGCCGTACATTATACGTCCCGTAAATTCATCAACAATTAAAACTTCTCCATCCTTTACAATGTAATCAATATCCCTATTCATTGTATTTTGTGCTTTCAAAGCTTGGTTTATATGATGTGAAATTTCCATATTTTCCTGATCGGCTAAGTTTTCGACATTGAAATATCTTTCTGCCTTAGCAATACCCCTTGCAGTAAGGGTTACATTTTTACCCTTTTCGTCATGTATAAAATCAACTGTATCATCTTCTTCCACATCACCCATCATATAATCTATTTTGGATTTTTTTTCTTCGGGCAGTTGGATTTTTCCTTTTAATGAAAGTGCAAAGCTGTTTGCTATTTCATACATATCTGTTGATTTTTCACCTTCGCCGGAAATAATCAAGGGAGTTCTTGCTTCATCTATCAATATAGAGTCAACCTCATCTATAATACAGAAGTTTAAATCTCTTTGGACCATTTCTTCCTTGCGGATAACCATATTGTCTCTTAAGTAATCAAATCCGAATTCATTGTTTGTGCCGTAGGTGATATCTGAATTGTAGGCATTTACTCTTTCTTCCTTGGTTATGCCGTGAACTATGCAGCCAACGGATAAGCCTAAGAAATTATGCACCTTTCCCATCCACTCGGCATCACGCCTTGCCAAGTAATCATTTACCGTAACAACATGGACACCATTTCCATCAAGGGCATTCAAATATACAGGCAAGGTTGAAACCAAGGTCTTGCCTTCTCCTGTTTTCATTTCTGCTATTCGTCCCTGATGAAGGACAATTCCGCCTAAGAGCTGTACCTTGTAATGCTTTTGACCTAAGACCCTCCAGGCAGCTTCCCTTACCAACGCAAAGGCTTCGGGAAGTATGTCATCTTTAGTTTGTCCCTCAGCAAGCCTTTGCTTAAATTCCTGAGTTTTGGCCTTTAACTGGCTGTCTGTCAGGCTCTCCATTGTTTTTTCCAAGGATAATATTTTATCCGCTGTAGGCTCTAATCTCTTAATTTCTTTTGCACTGTAGGAGCCAAATATCTTTTCTAAAAAACCTTTCATCTTTATATCCTTCCATGTATTATTTAATAGAACAATAATAACCTGCGGTGTATCCTGAACTCCATGCCCATTGTAAATTAAATCCTCCGCAGTCTCCGTCCACATCAAGTATTTCTCCCGCAAAATAGAGTCCTTTAACCTTTAAAGATTCCAATGTTTTTGGATTAATCTGGGTTAATTTGATTCCACCTGCTGTAGTCTGTGCCTGTTGCCATGAATTATGTCCTGAAACTTCAAATTTCCATTCTTTCAATATATCTATTATTTTAAATATTTCTTTCTTATTTAAATGACTGCATAATTTATTCAAGTCATCAAAAGCTGCTTCATATAAAACTGTCGGTATAAGTTTTTTATTAATAAATCCAATCATGCCTTCTTCAATTGTTTTATAGCCGATTCTTGTGAATCTGTCTTGAAGAATGTCATAAAGCTGTAATTTTGAATAGTTAGGAAACATGTCTATCAATAAATAGGGCTTGCTGCCCTTGTTCAATTCTTCGATTACTTTGCGGCTAAGCTGTAAAATGGGAGGTCCCGATATACCGTAATCGGTAAATAATATTTCACCCTCTTCTTCCCTTATAAGCTTATCGGCTGCATAAGCTCCTGCCCTGCCGTCAAATCTTATTCCGGCTATTCTTTTAAAATAAGAGCCCTTTAATTTTAACTGAACAAGTGCAGGCATAGGTTCTATTATTTCATGGCCGAAGGATTTGGCCAAGTCATATCCTTTTCCGTCAGAACCAAGCTGAGGACTTGCTTTTCCTCCGGTTGCCAAAATAACCCTGTCTGCAGTAATT
>CAZTXR010000238.1:0-3142 GCA_964617605.1 uncultured Clostridia bacterium
GGAGAAAATGAATCCATAAATGCTTTCATGGCTCCTGAAACATTGCCGAAATAAGTGGGTGAGCCAAATATTATTATATGGCTGTCCAATAGTTTTTCGACATGTGCTTCTTCTATACTTAAAATTTCATTTTTGTATTGGCCCGCTACGGCAAATTGTTTTGCTAACTCTTCTAAATTAGGGTCCTTAACCCTTAACATTTGCACATCTGCATTGTGATTTTTAAATTCTTTATAAAATTCTTTTGCTATGAGAAAATTATTTCCGCAAACACTGTGAAATACTATTGATACTTTTTTGCTCATTCTTGCTTTCTCCTGATTTTGCATCTTTTTAAGCAGTTCTCATTTTCATCGGCAAACACACAGCTTAAATATTCTTCTACTTCAAGGGCATTTTCCATATCCAATGTGCTTTTAGCTATTAATTCCATATCTTCTTTATTTAGATTTCTCACTATATATCTTGACTTTAATATGGATGGGGCATTCATGCTGAATTCATCCAATCCCATTCCTACAAATACCGGTATAAGTTTTGGGTCTCCTGCAGCTTCGCCGCACATACCAACCCAAATTCCTGCATTGTGGGCATTGTCTATTATACCTTTTATCAATCGCAAAAGAGCCGGATGGTATTGGCTGTACAAGTGGGATAGTTTGGAATTCATTCTGTCAACAGCCATGGTATATTGAATTAAATCATTGGTTCCTATGCTGAAAAAGTCAACTTCCTTTGCTAAAAGATCTGATATTATGGCAGCTGACGGAATTTCAATCATAATTCCTATTTCTATATCATCCTTGAACTGTATCCCCTCTTTTGTCAATTCTTCTTTTGCCTGCTGTAAAATCTTCTTTGAGTCTTTTAATTCCTTCATAGTAGAAATCATTGGAATCATTATTTTAACATTGCCGTAGACGCTTGCTCTAAGTATTGCCCTAAGCTGAGTTCTAAAAACCTCCACATTCCCAAGACACAACCTGATAGCCCTGTATCCTAAAAAAGGATTCATTTCTTTTGGTATGTCGATGTAAGGAACATTTTTGTCCCCGCCTATATCCAAGGTTCTTATTATTACGGGTTTTTGTCCCATTTTAACAAGAACTTCCTTATATTGTTCAAACTGTTCATCTTCTGTTGGCTGGTGGTCTCTGTTCATAAATATAAATTCACTTCTGAAGAGCCCAATGCCTTCTGCATCATTTTGCAATACCATTTCTACATCATTTGGGGTTCCGATATTTGCCGCCAACGATACATTAAAGCCATCAAGGGTTACTGTAGGCAGCCCAATCTGCTTTCTCAGATCCTGATTTATTTCATCTTCTCTTGATTTTTTCTGAGTATAATAGAAAAGTTGTTTCTCGCTTGGGTTTATTAGTACTTTACCTGTTTTTCCATCACAAATAACAAGATCATTGTTCTTTATTTTGTCGGTTATACTGTCCAGCCCCACTACAGTTGGTACCCCCATTATCCTTGCAATTATTGCGGCATGGGATGTTTTACCTCCCACTTCGGTAATCATTGCTGCTACCTTTGTTCTGTCAATCTGTGCAGTATCTGACGGTGTTAAATCCTTGGCTATAATGATGGAATTCTCGGCCAAGTTTGAAAAATCAATACTTGTAATACCCATCAATATCCTGATTACCCTATTCATCACATCTTTGATATCCGCTGCTCTTTCCCGCAAGTATTCATCTTCTATTTTTTCAAACATTTTAATATAAATGTTTGATACTTCACTTAATGCGAATTCGGCAATAACCTTTTCTTCTTTTATTTTGTTTTCAACCTCCGAAATAAATGTTTCATCCTCTAACATCATTTCATGAGATTTGAAAATTTGTGCTTCTTTTTCACCTAATTCATCAATTGAAATGTTATATAATTCATCAAGCTCTTTCTTTCCTCTTTCAATGGCAACTTTAAGCCTATCTATCTCTTTTTCAGAATTTTCTACATGGTGCGGAACTATGTCAACTGAACTTTTGTCAATTATAAAAGCCTTGCCTATTCCTATACCCGATGATACACCTAAACCTTTCATAACCTCACTACCTTTCAGCTGTTGTAACCACTAATATATTTTATAAATCCTATAATCCGCAATTTGATATATTGCGCCTAATTTATATTATTATATTACTATCTTCAATGGATTGTCAATTGAAAATATTGCAATTTCAACATAAATAGTGACAATGTTTTCACTGTTGACAATGCTTGCAAAGTTAAAAAAGTTGTTTATTTTCTTAAGCATCTATTGTATAATGATAAAATATGAACTACAGTTAAGAAACAGGAGAACTGCTAATGAAAAATGTACAAACCAAAGATTTAGTTTTTCACGAAGGCATGCCAAAGGTTTGTGTACCGGTGATTGGCCTAAGTGAAAATGAAATTCTTGATGAATTTATAGCTCTTAATGATATAGACATGGACTTAGTCGAATTTAGAGCTGATTATTTCGAATATGTTAGGGATGAGCAAAAAGTTTTAGATTTGCTTTTAAAAATCCGTAAATTATACAAGAAGCCTCTTCTTTTTACATTAAGAACAAAAAAGGAAGGAGGGGCCTCAGATATAACTGATGATTATTATTTCAAACTTAACAATAAGGTCATTGAAAGCAAGCTGATTGATTTAATTGATATTGAATTTTTCTCAAAGGGTGAAGAAATAAATAATTTAATTGATTCAGCAAGAAAAAATCAAGTTGTAGCAATTTTGTCCAATCATGATTTCATTAAAACTCCTTGCCAGGAAGAAATATTATTTAAACTTAATAAAATGATGGAATATGGGGATATAGCCAAAATTGCAGTAATGGCAAATTCAGAGGATGATGTTCTGAATCTTCTTTCTTGCGGGCTTAAGTTAAAGAAAGAAAAAAAAGGTCCCTTTATAGCAATTGCCATGGGGCCTTTTGGAATTGTATCAAGAATTTCTTGCGAATTGTTTGGTTCTTGTTTGACCTATGCATCTAATAAAAACGTGTCTGCACCCGGTCAAATAAATGTTAAATTAGCAAAAGAAATATTAAAAATCATGCACATTTAATCATTTAACGGAATGTGCAATTTATTGTTGTCTGCATTTTGGTCTTTAATCATTCCCATTATATATTCTTGTA
>CAZTXR010000239.1:0-3108 GCA_964617605.1 uncultured Clostridia bacterium
AACACCAACTTGTTCAGGTTCAATTTGCTGCGGATGGTCCATTTCAATTTTCAATTCTCCGTCAATATATCCAAATCCCTTCATTGCAACACCTGCCACATTGCCTGCTTTGGCAAATCCGTATTGGGACTTCCTGTCAACATCAGTAACTATGGGATCCATGGATGTAGTTACTTTTTCAACATTCCAGCCTATAGCTGAAGCTATCATGCCTATTGATTCCTCAAATCCTACATGACCTGCTAAGGTTCCTGTTTCAACGCCTTTTTTGAATTCATCAACAGTTATGCCGATACCCTGTTCATGCATTACAGTAGGTCCAAATGGTGACAAGCTGTTAACTCTTCTTGAAACTATATGCTCAACTGATTCGCAGCATCCTGTCATAACTACAACCAATAAGTCCATTATTAAGCCGGGGTTGATACCTGTTCCAATTATAGAAACACCGTTCTTTTTTGCAATTTCATCTAATTGTTTGGCTTCATCCGGAGATTGGGCCATTGGAAATGCCATTTCTTCTGCACTGGAAACCACATTTATCTTTCTCTCCAAACAGAATTTAAGTCTGTCAAATGCCACTTTTGTATATGAGTCTGTACAGCACAATACCACGTCAGCTGCTTTTTCTGTTATAACATCTTCCTGTGAACCTACAAGTACTTCAGGTCTGTCTCCTCTTTCAACTCCTATTAGTTCATACATGCTTTTACCGATTTTAGCACCTCGTCCGACAGCGCCGACTATGTCTACACCCTTTTTGTTTAAAAGCATTCTTGCCATGCCGCTTCCCATGGCTCCAAGTCCCCAAATAATTACTTTTACATTTTGCATTTGTAATCCTCCTATTATTTTTCTACTCATTTACAATATATAGCAACTTTTATGCCAATATATTATCAATTAAAGGTATGGGCGTCATCAAAGTTGATAAAAACGCTTAAACTTCCTTGTTTTCAGCTCCTACACTATTTTACCTTTTTAAAAAGGATTTATACAATTTTCAATTTTATCTTGCTTGTACTAACGTTTTCATAAAAACGACAAAAAAGAGCAATTTTTTTTGCAGTTAAATGCAAATATATTTGCTCTTTTTATTTATATATTGATTTTGTATTTTTTAATTTTATGTTGCAAGGTCTGGCGCTTGATTTTCAATGCATCTGAAGCTCTTGTAATGTTATGGTTGTTGTTGATTAAGGCCCTTAAAATTATCTTTTTTTCCAAATCATTCAGATATTCATCCATGCCGGTGTTTTCAATTTTTTGATAATTATCAATTTGATATTCATTTGAATTCTGTGCAGAAAAGAGACTTTTATCCAAAATATATTCATTGTCATCACACATACTTACAGCTGACATAATCATATTTTCAAGTTCCCTTACATTGCCCTGATAATTGTATTTTAAAAGGTATTCCTTCACTTCATCAGTAAATCCAGTAACATGTTTACCAAATCTTTCATTATGTTTGTCAATAAACATTTTTGTCAGTAAAAGAATATCATCTTTTCTGTCTCTTAAGGGAGGTACATCTATTTGAATTACATTAAGCCTGTAAAACAAGTCCTTCCTTAACTTTCCTTCCTCTAATATCTTTTCCGGATGTTCATTGCAGGTAGTTATTATCTTTACATCGATAGGAATGTCATTTTCTCCTCCTACCCTCCTTATGTAATTTTCCTGCAGAACTCTTAAAAGCTTAGGCTGTAACTCATAGGGCATAGAATTAATTTCGTCCAAAAGAAGTGTTCCTCCGTTTGCCTGTTCAAATAACCCCGGACGATCAACCGCCCCGGTAAATCCTCCCCTGCTTGTTCCAAAGAGCAACCCCTCTAAGAGTGATTCCGGAAGAGCAGCGCAATTTTGCGCAATAAAAGGTTTGTCCTTCCTTGAGCTTGCGTAATGTATGCTTTGAGCAATCAATTCTTTACCTGTTCCGGTTTCTCCATATATAAATACAGAAGCAGAATTCTTTGAAGACTTTTTTGCCCTGTCTACAACATCAACAAAGCTTTCACTCTGTCCTATAATATTGTCAAAATTATATTTACTTACCTTCTTGCTTTTGGCTTTTTCAGGCTTTACAATTTCATCATGCAGTTTTAAAATTGTGTTGGACATTTCCTTTATCTTTGTTATATTCTTGGCAACTTCAACAACAGCAATAACCTCATCATCAATTAAAACCGGTATTGTTGTATTGATTGTTGAAATTTCTTTTCCATCCTTGTTTAAATATGTTTGTTTTAAATCTTTTGTTGTAATTTTTTCATTTAATGCTTTAAGAAGGGTGCTATTCTCATTGTTTAATCCTTTAAATACCTCTGTAAACGGTTTCTTGATAACATCACGTGAATCCATTTTTTCCAAATGGGACATTGATTCATTGTATATGATGGTATTGCCATTTTTATCAAGTACATGAATACCTTCGTCTATATGCTGCAAAACTTTTTGCATTAAGAACAAACATTCCTTTGCCTTCATCATTAGCACCTTCCTGTGATAGGTTTATTTATTTAATTATATCATAATAATTCAGTTTTTACAATCATGATAGTTTACTTTTCTTATATTTTAGGTTAAAATAAGTTGCTGTTCACATATAAATATTATAATGGCTCAGGACGACATCCGGTCGGGTGTGAACAGTAACTAAGAATAGTTAATAACGTTGCAAGATTTTTAAAGGAGGTATCATGAAAAAAATAGAAAGCTTTCAAGTAAATCATTTAAAATTAAAAAGAGGAATATATGTTTCCAGAAAAGACAAAGTCGGTGATAATACAGTAACTACCTTTGATATAAGAATGAAGGAACCTAACAAGGAGCCGGTAATAAATACTGCCGAACTTCACACCATAGAGCATTTAGGCGCAACATTTTTAAGAAACCATAAAGTATACGACAAGGAAACAATATATTTCGGTCCAATGGGATGCAGAACAGGATTTTATGTAATTTTTAATAAAGATTTAAAATCCTTGGATGTTTGTGGGATTATTAAGGAAATGTTTTTATTTATAATGAATTATGAGGGGGATGTTCCCGGTGCAGACGCCATATCCTGCCGAAATTATCAGGATAGGAATTTAAATCTGG
>CAZTXR010000240.1:0-3063 GCA_964617605.1 uncultured Clostridia bacterium
TGGTTTTTGATTTTGTAGACAATGCCAATATGTTTAATGAAGCATTATCAATGCACAGAATGTTCAATGAAAAAGAATACAGACCGGGAAATTTCGTTTTGGCAGAAAAAGCAAAGAAAAAGTTTGAGCTTGATTTATGGAGGCAGGGGGAAAGACCGGATTTATATTTAGATGTGCCTATTTACGAAGCTGATTACGAAGAAATAAATATTTTTAACTGGAGAGATGAAGTTAAGAATATGATTTCACAAAATGAATTTATTCGTATGGTTTCAGCTCAGCGAGAGACTATATCAAGATATATTGTTGACGGTAAAATAATTCCTGACAGGGTAATAGAAACAGGCTACAGAAACTTTAACTTTTTTATGGAAGATACCGTTAAAATGTATGCGAAAAAATATAAATGGGATATAATAACCTCAGCAAACATGATGGACAAATTCATGGAAATGGTTGAAAAAATGGATATGTCTTATTCCTATAAGCCTGTTTTACTGTATGCAATGTTGGAAAATGCAGATGAAAAGGGCAGGGTATCGGTAGAAGATTTAACTGATTATTTCATTTATTTTTATGAAAACAGAAGGAAAAAAGGATTAATTGTTGAAAAGAAAAATTGTATTTATTTAAGGGACGATTATACAAGAAATGAAGTAATGAGAAATATTTTCAGCAATCCTTTCAAAAGATTTGAAGATATGGGCTTCATGAAAAGGAGCAAGGATCTGGAATATGTTGAGTTTAACAAGAATATCTGGAATAAGCTGACCAAGGAAAATATAAATCTTATAATTGCTTATTGCGACAATGCCTTAAAAAAATATTATGATGAACAGGTGATGAATTGAGCTGTATATTTTGCAATATTGACAAAGAAAGAATAATAATGGAAAACGAAACTGCCTTTGCAATATATGACGGTTTTCCGGTAAGCAAAGGCCACATGCTCATAATTCCAAAGCAGCATATCAATAACTATTTCGAAGCTGATGAGCCTACAAAAGAACAACTATGGAAATTAGTTGATGAGTGCAAGGAAATGGCAGACACCAAATATAGGCCCCAAGGATACAATATTGGAATTAACTGCGGTCAGGCAGCGGGGCAGACGGTTATGCACTTGCATATACATTTGATTCCAAGATACAGTGGTGATATTGATAACCCAAGGGGAGGCGTGAGAGGAGTAATTCCAGAGAAGAGGATTTATTAATCATGAACTGAATATGGTGTGAATGCATTGCCGGTTTTACCGAAGGCGGGGTACCTTATGGTATATTTTCTTTCTGACTAAAAACATAAAAATACAAAGTGCTAATGATGAAATCTATGTCATGTTTTTATATTATGTTCATTAAAAAAACACAAATGCGAACGCAAAAAAATACGATTGCATTTGCGTTCATGCCTTATCGGATGATATATTAATTAGCCTGGAGTTATATAAGATGGATGAGGGATATAACCAAGCCGGAGAGATGCTAGCAGATGAAAATGCTTTTCCTGGAGTTGATGTGGCAAGATTTGGAGATAGTATTAATATTATATTAGATAGAGAAACTTTTGCTGGTATATCTATATTAGACCAATACGGAAAAGTCATGACTATGTATCGTAAGTATTATCAGTATGAAGAAATAAAAGGTGCCCTACGTGTAAAAGTAGAAAAAATCCCGGAAGAAGCCTTTAGGGAAGCGATTGCCAATGCTTTGATTCATAGGATCTGGGATATAGATGCCCATATTCGTGTAGCCATGTATGAAAATCTAATTGAAATAATATCTCCAGGAGGGCTACCAAAGGGTATGACTAAGGAAGAATACCTTGATGGGCAAATATCCATCTTGAGAAATCCCATAATAGGAAATATTTTCTTTAGGCTCCACCATATTGAAAGGTTCGGAACCGGTGTCAAAAGAATTAATAATGCATATTCTCAAAGTGAGGTAAAGCCTAGATTTGAAGTCTATGAGAATTCTATAAAGGTGATACTACCTGTAATGAAAAAAGGTATAGACTTAAGTGATGATGAAAAACTTATATATCAGTCTTTTTCAGGTAATAGAAAGCTTTCAAGCTCAGAAGTAGTTGAGTATACTGGTTTTGGTAAAACAAAAGTTATTAAACTATTAAAATCTTTAGTAGACCAAGGCTATATAAAAGTCGAAGGAAGAGGTCGTGGTACTAAATATATTTTATAACAATTTAAGGATTTATTAAAATTACCGGATGGAGTGAAATATATTGAAAATAGTATGTATCGGCGATAGCCTAACTTACGGATATGGAGTTAGAAGATCCAAGGTATGGACCAAAATTTCAGAAGAAAAACTTAAAATAGAAATTATAAATGAAGGAATAAATGGTGACACATCCGGAGGGATGCTCAGCAGATTTCATAATTCTGTTTATATGCAAAAGCCGGATGTGGTGCATATTATGGGCGGTGTCAACGATTTAATTGTAGGTGCTGATATAGGTCTTGTTAAATCCAACCTTATGTCTCTTGTTCATCAAGCTTCGGCTAAATATATTAAACCCATAATTGGTATACCCACTAGAATTGATGTAGCTAATGTAAGAGAAGATTGGGCAGAATTCTCTGATTTTCATGTGATTGCAAAAGAATTCGATAAATATTACATATGGCTTAAGGATTTTTGCAAAGCCTTTAATGTTCAGTACATTGACTATTATAGTGAATTTGATAAATTAAGGAATAAGGATGAAGTTTACTTAGACGGTATCCATTTAAACGAAAGGGGCCATGAAATAATGGCAGAAATATTTTGCAAGCAGGAATAAGGTCTATGGTCTAATGTCCTGATGGATGGGGAAATAAAATATTGATAAGATGGTACAATTATGGTATAATAACGCCATGTAAGGAGTTGAGTACTATGTTGAAAATCATTCCAATTAAGGATTTAAAAAACACAGGTGAAATATCTCAAATGTGTAAAGAATCTGATGAACCTATTTATATTACTAAAAATGGCTATGGGGATATGGTTATTATGAGTATGGAAGTATATAAAGAAAAGATGTTTATGCTTGATG
>CAZTXR010000241.1:0-3058 GCA_964617605.1 uncultured Clostridia bacterium
AAAATTAAATAATCAGTCCTTTGACTGATTATCTGACTATTCTTCATAGGTCTCTGCATCTTCTGCTTTTTCTATACTTCCCTGTTCACTATCCTTGGTATCTGTATTTTCTGCCAGTAGGTTTTTTTTGTAGTTGTCATAATCATATATGGCTTCGTACTTACCGCCATAAAACTCCTCAATAGCAACACCTACAGGTTTTTTTGTATTTGTTTTGATTAGTATATCCGAGCCGTCAATTATTTGCCTTGCTCTTTTTGATATTATTGTTACCAATGAATAACTGCTGTCAACCATATTATTTAATTCGTCTATTGATATTTTTTTCATTTCATCTCTCCCTGATTTTACTTATAATTGCTTTATTTCTGATTGCTCTGTTTTTTTCTGCAAATATTATATGTTTGATTTTTTCCGTTGCCTTTTCTACATGATCATTTAGCACAACATAATCATATTCAAAAACATAGTTCAATTCATCATAGGCACATTCCATTCTCTTAAAAATTACTTCCTTTGTATCGGTGCCTCTTCCTTCAATTCTGTTTTTTAACTCTTCCAAAGAAGGTGGCAGAATAAAAATGAATACCCCTCTGGGATAGTTCTTTTTAACTTGCAAGGCTCCTTGAATATCTATCTCTAAAATTATATCATGCCCATCTTTAAGCTGCTTAAACACTTCGTCTTTGGGAGTTCCGTAATAATTGCCGTATACTTTTGCATATTCCAAAAATTCATCCTTCTTTATTCTATTGATAAATTCTTCTTCATCTATAAAATAATAGCTGATACCTTCTGCTTCACCCGGTCTTGGTTTTCTTGTGGTAGCTGATACAGAAACTTTTAAACAATCCATTTCCATTAAAAGCTGTTGGCATATGGTTCCTTTGCCCGCTCCCGAAGGGCCTGATATTACCACTAATAATCCTTCGTCCATCATTCACCTCTACTTGATATTGTGGTTGTTATTCTCGAATCTTTGCGCCATTGTATCCGGTTGAATTGCTGATAAAATTATATAATCCGAGTCAGTTATTATCACTGCCCTGGTTTTTCTGCCGTATGTCGCATCTATAAGTTTACCCTTTTCGCGTGTTTCTTGAATTAATCGTTTTATTGGGGCTGATTCAGGGCTTACAACAGCAACAATCCTGTCAGCTAACGCTATATTCCCGAAACCTATATTTATGGTATTAGACATCTTATCACCTATTCAATATTCTGTATTTGCTCTCTTATTTTTTCCAGTAAATTTTTTATTTCAATTACAATTTGAATAATATCTAAGTTTCCTATTTTTGAGCCCATTGTATTAATTTCTCTGTTGGCTTCCTGGATTATAAAATCTAATTTCCTGCCAATTTGACCGCCGCTTTTTAAAGCATCAGACAACTGAGCCATATGAGATTTGAATCTTACTATTTCTTCATTTATATCACTTTTATCCGCATAAATTACAATTTCATTATAGAGTCTGTTTTCATCAAGTTCATGCGAGCCTAATAATTCTTTTATTCTTAACTCAAATTTATTTTTATATTCTTCCACAATTGTATGAGAATTTAAAGATATATTTTCCATTAATTCAAGAATTTTATCCCTGCTTGATTCAATGTCAGTTTTTAGTTGAATACCTTCCGTTCCTCTCATATCAAGAAGATTTTTAACTGCCTCATTCATTGCATTTTCCAAGCAAATTCTTAGTTCATCTTCATCCTGATCATCTTCTTTTGCAATTAAAACATCTTGAAATTTTATTATTGTGTCGAGGGAAGGATTGTTGTTTAAGCCTAATTCTGATTTTATGATATCAATAGCATTTTTGTATTGTTTAGCTAAAGCTAAATTCGGTACAATGACAGTGTCTGATTCACTTATGTAATCAATGTTTATATATACATCTATTCTACCTCTTTGCAGGCTGTTTTTCAAGATTTTTCTTATATTATCCTCGTAAAAACGCAAATGCCGAGGGGTTTTTATGTTTATATCGCAATATCTGTTGTTGATAGTTTTAATTTCAGCAGTAATAGATCTTTTTCCGTCATTGTGTTCACCTTTGCCATAACCGGTCATAGAAAATATATTTGCCATGCTTCTCTCCATTAATTAATTGTTATTTTTTTAATACTTTTTATAATTATTTTATTATATTTTGAGGACATTATCTTTCATCAATGCAATGAATACGCTCAGGATGACACCCAATTGGGGACATTCCTTCAAAAGCTATCCCACAGAGAGTCCTTCTGATTTGAAGGTGTGTCCCCACGCCTATAATCACCATTATAACATTAAAAAGCTATTAGTAAACAAAAATAAATATTTTCATATACAATAACAGCATTTTACGATACAATAATCCACAGAACGGAGGATTTAAAATGTCATTAGACGGTATTTTTTTACACAGTATAATAAACGATTTATATAAAAAGTTAATAGGCGGACGGGTTGATAAAATTCATCAGCCGGATAAAAATGAAATAGTAATGTCCATAAGAAGCAAAGGCGAAAACTACAAACTGCTAATTACAGCAATAAGCTCAAGCCCAAGGCTCCATCTTACAAATGTAACGAGGCAGAATCCATTAGAACCTCCTATGTTTTGCATGCTCTTAAGAAAACACTTAACAAGTGCTCACATAACAAATATAAAACAAATTAATTTTGACAGAATTGTTGAAATTTCATTTGAATGCAAAGATGAATTAGGAACTGTTGTAAATAAATCCCTCATAACAGAGATTATGGGCAAACACAGCAACATAATATTTACAAACGAAGATTACACTATAATTGACTCCATCAAAAGAGTTGCCGAAAATGTAAGCTCTGTAAGACAAGTTTATCCGGGACTTAAATATCTTATACCCCCGGGCTCCGACAGATTAAATCCCACTACTGTTACAAAGGATTTATTTATGGAGGAAATTGAGTCAACAAATAAGGGAAAATATATTTATAACTTTTTATATCAAAACTTTACAGGTCTCAGTCCTTTTATATCAAGAGAAATTTGTTATTTAACCAATTTAAACGAAAGCACCTATATAGG
>CAZTXR010000242.1:0-3042 GCA_964617605.1 uncultured Clostridia bacterium
CCCATCTTGATGTTGAATCAGCCATAATGGCAACATCATAACCCATATCCCTGTAATATTCAGCTAATGTGATTCCTGTATAGATGCTTGCTTCACGGGCTGCAACAGGCATATTTGATGTATTTGCAATCAGTATAGTCCTTTCCATCAAGGGTCTGCCGGTACGCGGGTCTATAAGTGCTGGAAATTCCTCCAAAACATTTGTCATTTCATTTCCACGTTCGCCGCATCCTACATAAACAATAATATCTGCATCGCACCATTTTGCAATCTGATGCTGAGTTACAGTCTTGCCGGTTCCAAATCCACCCGGAAGGCCTACGGTACCTCCCTTAGCAATGGGATTAAAGCTGTCAATAACTCTTTGACCTGTAATCAAGGGTTTATATAAGGGCAGTCTCTTTGAAATGGGTCTTGGCTTTCTTATAGGCCATTTGTAAGATAATGTCAAATTAAGAGTTTCTCCATTTTCTTTTTCAAGCACTGCCACAGTATCGTTAATACTGTATTTGCCGTTATTTTTTACTTCCTTGACCCTACCTTTTGCATTGAATGGTACCAGCAATTTATGAAGAATATTTGTTGTTTCCTGCACTGTGGCGTAAATGTCGCCTGCCTTTAAGATATCACCTTTTTTAACTTTTATATTAACATCCCATAATTTTTTGTCATCTATTGATAAAAGTCCTATTCCTTCAGGTATAAATTCACTCTTGGAAACTTCTTTAATTATATTCAGGGGTCTTTGTATACCATCAAAAATATTACCTATGATACCGGGACCCAAGGTTACTGATAATGGGGAGCCGGTGGAATATACTTTTTCACCTAATTTTAATCCTTCAGTTTCTTCATATACCTGAACTGTTGCAACATCGCCCTCAACAGATACAACTTCACCTATAAGTTTATTATTTCCTACAGTAACCATTTCATTTACTTTAAATGATTTCATATTTAAACCTTTAACAACAGGTCCGTTTATTCCGGTAACAATTCCTTCATTAGTCAATATATTCACCTGCCTTTAAGTTATCAAATAAAGTTCGCATTATATAAGATTTATTGTCTTCCAATATGGCATCTATAGATAAATCAAATTTAATATTCTTAGATGGTACTTCTGCAATAAATCCTCCTATTATATCAGCACTTATTAAGGAAAGAGAATGATTTTTTGATGTTTCAGCCTTTATAAAATCCGCGTATTTATTGAAATCCCTTGTTGACAAATAAATATTTAATTCTAAGTTACCATAATTGTTAAGTTCAGTATTCAGTTTTAATATATTTTTATATAAAAAAGCTTTATATTCACTTGATTGAACAAAATCCTGCAATCTGTCTTTAAAGTTATTAATAAATATATTGAAGTATTTTTCTTTAATAGACATGATTTCTCTTTTCATTGCTATTTGGGATTTACCTATAACTTCTGCATGCTTTAGTTCAGCTTTTTTTGTTGCTCTGTCTACTATTTCCTGTGCTTCAGAATCTATTTTTTCTTCTGTTTGCTTAGTTTTTATTTGGACCTCTTTTTCTAACTTATTCAGGTCTTCTTCAATTTTCAAATAGATGGATTGATTTAAAAGTTTCCTGAAAAGGTCTAATTTCTGTTCTATTGTAACCATAAATCACCTCAAATTCTAATGCCGACTGAGTTTCTTATATACTCTTCAATAACATTAGATTCTCTGATAGAGCCGTGTCTATCGGGAATTTCAATGATAAGGGGTCTTTTGGATTTAATTTTATAGTCCATAACCTCCTTACCTATCATATCAACTATTTTTTCTGTCAGTATTAAAATACCTATATCATCATTTTGGATGGCCATTTTCATTTCTTTAAGGGCATCTTCTCTGCTATCGATGATTTTACCGCTGATTCCTGCTAACTGCAGACCAACTAATGTGTCCCTGTTATCACTTATTAAATATGATTTCATTTTTTTACTCTTTTCAATAATTTTACTAAGCAAACAAAATCAATATTGAAATAATCATACCATAAATAGCTATACCTTCAGCCATACCTACAAATATCAATGTTTTACCAAGCAAGGAAGGATCTTCAGAAACCGCTCCTACAGCTGACGAACCAACTGAAGAAACTGCCTTGGCTGTTGCCAATGTAGCAATTGCTGTGCACAATGCAGCAGAGAAATATTTTAAGCCCTCGCCTAATCCTAAAGAAGCCTTTGCTGTTTCCGCTGTTTGAGCTGTTGTTTCAGCAAACACATTACCGCCAACCATAGTTGAGATTACAGCTCCTAACATAATTAAGCCAAAAGCTGATGCAGTAGTTATTACTGCTTTTTTAACATTTCCTTTTTTCCCGTTTTTCATTGCCTTTACACCATAAATGATTGTTCCAGCTGACACTGCAGCTGCTGATATTATTAATAAAATTTGCATATTCTTTTTTCCCTTCTTTTATATGTTTTTGATTAATTAAATTTTACTGATTTAAATTCTATTCCTTCACCTACAAAATATTTATTGAACATTTCATAAAACTGAAGACGCAGACCTTGTATTAATACTATTAAACCTTCCAATACTAATATTAATATATTGCCTAATGCCAATATTAAAACTTTCAGGATTACATTATCCACTAATTCAGATATAATCATAAAGGCTAAAAATAAACCGGCATGGTTTAGTGCAAATGCACCTACACGCACAAAAGATACTGTATTACTTAAGGTGCTTAATATTGTTTCAATTGATTCAAATATACTTTCTGTAAAATATGCTCCTGCACCATGGGGGAACAAGTCCTTTTTATCCAATGCATTGGCTAATGGTTCTTTTAATACAATAACCATAAGGAATACAAGCAATAAGAAGAGCGGAATATATATAGGTATCTTTACTAATCCTACCAAGGAAAGAATAGTAAAAATAAAACTTAAGAAAAATAAGTATCCGAATACACCGTTCTTACCAAACAAACCCTCTTCTTTATCACCAACTTTCAATGAATTAATAATGTTGTATATAAAGGAGCCGGATAAGGCTATAATACCGTAAGCAA
>CAZTXR010000243.1:0-3000 GCA_964617605.1 uncultured Clostridia bacterium
AGATAACTGAAATTTATGAAGGAACTTCAGAAGTTCAAAGAATGGTTATCAGTGCTGATATGTTGAAATAGGGAGGCTTAAGACATGAATATAGTAGTATGTATAAAACAAGTGCCTGATACAACAGAAGTTAGAATCGATCCAAAAACTAACACTCTAATAAGAGAAGGCGTACCAAGCATAATAAATCCTGATGATAAAGCGGGTCTTGAAGCTGCACTTAAATTAAAAGAACAATATGGAGCTCATGTAACAGTTTTAACAATGGGAATTCCTAATGCAGAAGTTGCATTGAGAGAAACCTTGGCAATGGGTGCCGATGAGGCAATATTAATAACAGACAGAGCATTTGGCGGAGCTGACACATTGGCAACTTCAACAACAATTGCTGCAGCAATAAAAAATCTTGATTATGATTTAATCATAACAGGACGTCAGGCAATAGACGGTGACACAGCCCAGGTTGGACCGCAAATTGCAGAGCACTTGGGATTAGTTAACATAAGCTATGCCGAAGATATAAAAATTGAAGGCGATAAGATTGTTGTTAAAAGACAATATGAAGACAGATATCACACACTAAAAACAAAATTACCTTGTTTAATAACAGCATTGGCAGAAATGAATAAACCCCGTTATATGACGCCGGGCGGAATTTTTGATGCATACAGACAAAAAGAGATTAAAATTTGGAATTTAAAAGATGTTGAAGTTGATGTTGAATGCATAGGTTTAAAAGGTTCTCCTACTAAGGTTGTTAAATCATTTACTAAGGGAGCTAAATCTGCAGGTAAAGTATTTAACCTTGAACCACAGGAATCAGCTGAACTGATAGTTGATAAAATGAAAGACAAATTTATTATATAGGAGGAGGACAAAATGAATATTTCTGAATATAAAGGTGTCTTTGTTTTCGCAGAACAAAGAGATCGAAAAGTACAAAAAGTTGCCTATGAGTTAGTAGGAAAGGCAAAAGAATTAGCAAAAGATCTTGATACTACAGTAACAGCTGTATTGTTAGGTCACAATATGTTAGATGAAGCAAAAAAATTATGCTATGCAGGCGCAGACCATGTAATATATGCAGACAATGAATTATTGGATGAGTACATGACAGAGCCCTATGCTTATACACTGCATGAAATTATAACAGCAAAAAAACCTGAAGTAGTTCTTTATGGAGCGTCAGCCATAGGCAGGGATGTAGCACCAAGAGTATCTGCAAGACTACACACGGGCTTGACAGCGGACTGTACAGGATTGGATATCAGACCTGATGATACAGATGAAAAACAATTAAACATGGCTATGACAAGACCTGCTTTTGGCGGAAACTTAATGGCTACAATCATAATCAGCAGACACAGACCACAAATGGCAACAGTTAGACCCGGAGTTATGCAAAGAGCTAAATATTCTGAGGCAAATCCTGTAAATGTTGAAGAATACAAAATAGATATTCCTGCAGACAGAGTTAATGTTGAAATTCTTGATATTACAAAAATAATTCAACAAAGAATGAATATTGAAGATGCTAAAGTTTTGGTATCCGGCGGCAGAGGAATGCACGGCCCGGAAAACTACCCAATGCTTGAAGAATTAGCCGGCCTACTTGGCGGAACAATTTCCGCATCAAGAGCGGCAGTTGATGCAGGTTGGGTTCCAAAGGACAGACAGGTTGGTCAAACAGGAAAAACAGTAAGACCAAATCTTTATATCGCTTGCGGAATATCAGGAGCAATTCAGCACTTGGCAGGTATGGAAGAATCTGATTTCATTATTGCAATAAACAAAGATGAAACAGCTCCAATGTTTGAGGTTGCAGATGTTGGTATAGTAGGAGATATATTTAAGGTAGTTCCATTATTAATAGAAGAATTAAAAAAAGAAAAGGCTGCTAAAGCTTAAATAAAAATAAAATTGGTGGATATATATCCACCAATCTTTTTTATTTACTTAAACTGTCCGCCACCGCTCATCTGTCTTTGAGCCATTTCAACCAATCTCTTAGTCATGTAACCACCTACATAACCATTTTGTCTTGCAGTAAGGTTTCCTTTATCTACTTGTTCATAGTTTGTTAAGCCTAATTCATTGGCTATTTCAGTTTTCATCTGGTTAAGTGCCTGTTTTGCTTCAGGAACTACTATGTTGTTGCTTCCGCTATTATTTGTTGATGCCATTTTTTTTCTCCTTTCTTGAAGATGTACTTTTATTATTGTCAATAAAGTTTAATTTAATCATGTAAATTTATGCTAATTTGGTAAATTACACTTTGGGCCCTGAGAACCTGAATACTTATATGTAAGTCAGGTCAAACATTTTACATTGATTAAATTTTAATTGAAAATCAATTAATGACTTTCTAAGCTTATTATTGACGGCACACAAAATATAATACATGGCAAATAATTGCACAAAAGTAAGAGAATTGGAAACAAAAAAATTTATATACTAATTTTTGAAACTGTGATAAAATAATAAAGGTTGTAACTAAAATTTTTTATTAACATAAATTATAAAAACGATTAGTTTGGGAAATGAAAATTATTATAGCGCCAGAACTTTAAAAAAGTTGACGAGGACAGAGTTATCGAAAATTCGGCGGGTGCTCTGCGGTGTAGCTGCACTGATATGGTTTTTACAAATTTTACGGGTGACCGTAATGACAAAATAAAACTGACAGCTTCAAATCTTACTGAAATGATAGTCTAAGTTTCCCCATTAAAAATTAAATTATTTTTTAAAAAGTGTTATTCTAAGCGTTAGCGTGGAATCTTGTTTTTGTGTTATAAATGCCGTGTCATTCTGAATGCAGTGAGAAATCTCCTAAAGGATTAGATCCTTTGTATTCACTCAGGATGACAAAGCTGTGTCATTTTTCACTCAGGATGGCAAAGCGTGTTCTTGTAATTCAAAAAAATTCAAAAAGAATGGAGAAATTATATGTGCGGAATAGTTGGCTATATCGGATTTGAAGATGTAAAGGAAATAATTTTA
>CAZTXR010000244.1:0-2982 GCA_964617605.1 uncultured Clostridia bacterium
GAAAGAGTATTTAATATAGGATATGTTTATATGTGCTTTTTTTCCTTGCCTTTTGGGTTTGTATTTTATTTGCTTTCCACAGGATTTAATGAAAAAACAAATAAAATTATTTTCTATTCAATAATAATCGTATTAACAATCTTTTACGGAATTCAAATAATGTATTATAAAGTCTTTTTTACATTCACCTCAATTTATTCAGTTATTGTTGGAACAAAAAATGCATTAAATTTTACAGATATTATATCTTCTGCACTACTTGGCAATATCCCTGAATTAATCACAGTGCTTATTCCGATAATTTTAACAGTCAAATTTCACAAGAAAATCCAATTCGAAAAAACACCCAAACAAAATATTTTAAAAATTGCTTTATCAGCAGTAATTATTCAGTCAGCAATTGTTTTTGCAGTGCTATCCTCTGACAAGGGAATGCTAAGCCCTTCTTATTTATATTCAGAAACTTTTATGATTGTAGATTCTGTTGATAAATTTGGACTGTTAACCACCGGAAGGCTTGATATAAAAAATATATTTAAAAGTTTGGTGTTTGCAGCTGAACCCCTGCCTGCAAAAATAGCAGAAACCGAAGATATGGGGCCTGAAGAAACAATAAATGATGAACCGATAGAAGGCCCTGAAATAAAGAAGGATACCCTGCAAATTGTTGAATATAATACCATGGATATTCCTTTTGAGGAATTAATCAAGGCTGAAGGAAATAAAGCTTTAAAAAATATGCATGAATATTTTCGGAATGTTCTGCCGACAAATAAAAATGAATACACCGGCAAATATAAGGGGAAGAACCTGATCTTGATAACTGCCGAAGGTTTTTCGCCCTATGCAGTTAATAAAGATATAACTCCCACCCTATATAAAATGCAAGAGGAAGGTTTTAAGTTTAAAAACTTTTATACACCTTCCTGGGGAGTAAGCACTTCAGACGGTGAATACGTGGCATGTACGGGACTTTTGCCAAAGGAAGGTGTGTGGTCTTTTTATAATTCATCTAAAAATTATCTGCCCTTTGCAATGGGAAATCAGCTTAAAAGCGAAGGTTATGAAACTAAAGCATATCACAATCATTATTTTGATTATTATTTCAGGAATGAATCTCACCCTAATTTAGGTTATACATACAAGGGATTGGGAAACGGTCTTGATGTAACAGAAACTTGGCCTGAATCAGACCTGGAAATGATTGAGCTTACTGTTCCTGAATTTATTGAAACTCAGCCCTTCCATGTTTACTACATGACGGTGAGCGGGCATCTGCAATACAATTTTTACGGAAATTACATAGCTGCCAAAAATCGAACTTTAGTTGAAAATACTGAATATTCGGATAATGTAAAGGCATATTTGGCATGCAATATAGAATTAGACAAAGCGATGGAAATGCTGATACAAGAGTTGGAAACAAGAGGAATAGCCGAAGACACCCTCATAGCCATAAGCCCTGACCATTATCCTTATGGTTTGGCTTTAACTGAAATAAGTGAGCTTGCCAACAAGGAAATTACCGGCTATGAATTGTACAAAGGGGTGTTTCTTCTGTGGACCAAGGGAATGGAACCTGTTGAAATTGATAAGATTTGTTCAAGTCTTGATATAATTCCCACCCTGTCAAACCTTATGGGCTTGGAATATGATTCAAGGCTTTTAATGGGCAGGGATATTTTATCATCCTCAGAACCTTTGGTTATTTTTCAAGACAGGAGCTGGTTGTCCGATAAGGTATATTTTAATTCTAAGACAGGAGAAATTACATCAAGAAACGGATCTGTTGTCGATGAAGTTTATACAAAAAATATAAGCGAAGATGTAAAAAATAAATTTAAGTTTTCAGCAGCTATACTTGACTATAATTATTATGAAAAGGTTATAAAATAATATATAAAAGCAAAGGGGCTTCGGATGAAGCCCTTTAAATTCGCATCCTAATCTACTGTCAGCATATATTCACAGCTGACAGGACATTGAGTGTAGGTGGAGTTATTTATGCAGTTTGAATTCAGTTTATTTTTTAATGTACCTGATACAAGATCGTTTTTAACTTTTACCTTGTATCCTATCCGTTTTGTTTCAGAAGGCTGAAGGCTTCCTACATCCCACTTTATTATGGTTTTTCCGTTAAATTCATAAACATTTTTTGGCTCTAAGTTGCAGGAATCCCCTATGTACTCAAGACCCTTATCAAGAATGCTTCTTAAATAAACCTTTCTTGCTAAATCGTATTGTCCTGTGAATAAACTTACATAATACTTAATTATATCACCCGCCTTGACTTTTTCATCATCACAGCTTACTGACAAATCAAAATCCATTGCTTTTGACTCCATATGGCATGAATCAATTTCATCCTCATTTATTAAATGAGCATAAAATTTAATTTTATCCTTATGTGATATTTTATCTCCGGAATTTTCAATGCTGTTAACTGTATATTTATCGCAAAGCGCTGCATCAAATGAAATTGTATTTTCTGAATTGGGAGATAAATTAAAGTTGTTTCCAAAAACAATTACATTATCGTTTTTTAATATTTCACATGGACCCACTGCACTTACAGCATCTAATAGATTAATATCCTGTCCTTCATGCTGCATATTTTCCAAATATCTGATTCCGTTTCCCAAGGCAGCACTGAAGGAACACAAGCATTGCTTGCTGCTCTTATTTTTGATAATAATTTTTATTTTGATAATATTAGAGGGAATAAACTGAGAATTGGGAATACCTGCACCCTTTAATATTCTTTCGGGCACATCTATGTATATGGTGCATTCTTTCATATATTTCATTCCTTTCTGTTCCAATCTATTTCATAGTATTCTAAAGTCGGCATTTTGTGAAAAATTAATATCAAATATTTATGGTATTAATTTATAAAATATGCTAAAATTAATGATAATTGAAGCAAAAGACAAATAAACGGAGGATAAAATGAAAAATATAAAAATTTATTCAAGTTCAACA
>CAZTXR010000245.1:0-1182 GCA_964617605.1 uncultured Clostridia bacterium
TATTTTACTTTAATAGATACAGGAGGAATTGAGCCAAATACAAGTGACACGATTTTTGCCCAAATGCGTATTCAAGCGGAAATAGCAATAGAAATGGCTGATGTCGTTCTCTTTATGGTGGACGGAAAAGAAGGTATTACGGCTAACGATACTGAAGTAGCACAAATGCTTCGTAAAGCAAAAAAAGAAATAATTCTTGTTGTCAATAAAATGGATAGGTTTGTAGATGAAGATAATATTTATGAATTTTATAATTTAGGTTTGGGTGAGCCTGTATCCGTATCTTCATCTGAAGCATTGGGTATCGGTGATTTATTGGATGAAATTGTAGCGAAATTTGATGAAACAATGAATACTGAGGTCGAGGATGACAGTATTAAAATTGCCGTAATAGGAAAGCCCAATGCCGGCAAATCTTCAATTATAAACAGAATTATAGGAGAAGACAGGGTAATAGTAAGCGATATACCCGGAACAACAAGAGATGCCATCGATACAAAATTTGAAAGTAACAAAAAAAAGTATACACTTATTGATACAGCCGGTATCAGAAAAAAGAGCAAGGTTTTGGAATCTGTTGAGAAATACAGTGTGCTAAGAGCATTTACAGCAGTTGAAAGAGCAGATATTTGTATTTTGGTAATTGATGCAGACAAGGGTATAACAGAACAGGATATAAGAATTGCTGGATATTCTCATGACAACAATAAGGGAATGATAATTGTGGTTAACAAATGGGATCTTATTGAAAAGGATAATAAAACATTTAAAGAATTTACCGATGATATAAGACAAAAAATTGCATATGCCACATATGCACCTATTTTGACTGTGTCTGCCCTTACGGGACAAAGGGTAAATAAAATACTTGAGACG
The DNA here is from genome assembly GCA_964617605.1 of uncultured Clostridia bacterium. Classification (GTDB taxonomy): domain Bacteria; phylum Bacillota; class Clostridia; order Tissierellales; family Sedimentibacteraceae; genus Sedimentibacter. The sequence continues at coordinate 877 of CAZTXR010000245.1, forward strand.
ATTGATGAAGTTTACAGCTTTAGAAATTTAAGGGTTTCTACGGGAGTATTGAATGATATTTTGACAGAAGCAGTTCTTATGAATCAGCCTGCAACCGTTAAGGGGAAGAGGCTTAAAATTTATTACGGCACTCAGGTAGCGGTAAATCCTCCAAAGTTTTTGATATTTGTAAATGATAAGGAAATTGTTCACTTTTCATATCAGAGATATATAGAAAATAAAATAAGAGAATCCTTTGAATACAAGGGAACGCCAATTGTAATTGAATTCAGAAACAGAAGCGAGAAGAATATTTAAGGTAGAGGG
>CAZTXR010000245.1:1282-2931 GCA_964617605.1 uncultured Clostridia bacterium
ACACACCTTCAATATAAGGTGACTCTTCGCGGGATAGCTATTGAAGGAATGTCCCTGTCATGCGAGGGACACACCTTCAATATAAGGTGACTCTTCGCGGGATAGCTATTGAAGGAATGTCCCCGTCATTTGGCGATACTAATGGAGGAATCATGAAGTATATTTTATCAGCAATGATAGCTTATTTTATAGGCAATATATCATTTGCTTATATATTGGGAAAAATATTAACTAAAAAAGATGTCAGAGATTATGGAAGCGGCAATGCAGGTACTACAAATGCCATAAGAGCATTCGGCAAGAAAATAGGTGCTATGGTTTTTATTGGTGATGTATTAAAGGGGGTAGCCGCAGTTATCCTTGGCAGAAGCTTAGGTGGACAGACAGGAGCTTACGTAGCGGGAGCATTTGCAATAATAGGCCACAATTGGCCTGTCCTCCTTAATTTCAGAGGAGGAAAGGGCGTTGCAACGACAATAGGAGTTATGATATTTGTAAATTTATATCTAACGCTAATATGTGTGATTTTTGGTGCACTTATAATTATTATTACAAGGACTGTTTCTCTTGGCTCTATATTAGGCATGGCATCCGCACCATTAGTTGCAATTTTATTTATTCGCCCACTGACTATTGACCTTTTATTGTTTACTGTATTTGTTGCAAGTATGTCCATATACAGACATAAGGACAATCTTAAACGCCTGATAAAGGGAAATGAAAATAAATTTTAGGAGATGATGCTTTGAAAAATATAACATTGCTTGGGGGAGGCAGCTGGGGAACGGCACTTTCCAAGCTTCTTTCAGAAAACGGACACAAAGTTACCGTATGGCTGAGAGATGAAAATCAATGCCAAGCTTTAAGAAGAGAAAGAGTAAATAAAAAATACCTTCCGAAAGTACAAATACCCGAAAATATAATATTTACTTCAGATATAAACGAAGCTGCCAAGGATGCCTATATTTTGTTATTGGTGACACCAACCCAGATGATAAGGGGAGTATTTAAACAAATTAAGAACGAAAATAAAAGTGGCAAAATTATTATAAATGCTTCCAAGGGTATTGAAATAGGCACTATGGATTTAGTTTCAGACATTGTCAAGGAGGAAACCATAAACTGTACATTTGCGGTTTTGTCAGGTCCCTCTCATGCGGAGGAAGTAGGTTTGTCAATGCCTACAGCTATAACTATTGCTTGTGATAACAAGGATGTGGCAGAAGAAATTCAGGATATATTCATGTCGACCTATTTCAGGGTTTACACTAACGAGGATGTAATCGGAGCTGAACTTGGAGGGGCGCTTAAAAATATTATTGCCCTTGGTGCAGGAATATCTGACGGAGTGGGCTATGGCGACAATGCAAAGGCAGCTCTTATGAACAGGGGAATTGTAGAAATAGCAAGGCTTGGTCTTGCCATGGGAGCCGATGTACACACATTCTACGGTTTATCCGGAATAGGAGACCTGATAGTAACCTGTACCAGCAAGCATTCAAGAAACTGGAATGCAGGCTTCCTAATAGGGCAAGGCTTAACAAAGGATGAAGCAATTAAAAAAATAGGAATGGTTGTTGAAGGAATTCCCACCACATATGCAGCATATGAACTATCCAAAAAATTAAGTGTAGATATGCCCATAGTAG
>CAZTXR010000246.1:0-2928 GCA_964617605.1 uncultured Clostridia bacterium
TAGTAACTGCAATTAATCCGACACCTGCTGGAGAAGGAAAAACAACTACTACTATCGGTTTAGGAGATGCCCTTTCAAAATTAGGTAAAAAGACAATAATTGCCCTGCGCGAGCCTTCCTTAGGACCTGTTTTTGGAGTAAAAGGAGGAGCAGCCGGCGGCGGATATGCTCAGGTTGTTCCCATGGAAGATATAAATCTGCATTTCACCGGGGATTTCCACGCTATTGGTGCAGCTAACAATCTCCTTGCTGCAATGCTTGATAATCATATACAACAAGGCAACCAATTAGACATAGACACGAGACGCATCGTATGGAGAAGAGCTGTCGATATGAATGACAGGCAGTTAAGACATATAGTAAGCGGTTTGGGTGGTAAAACTGAAGGAGTAACAAGAGAAGACGGATTTGACATTACTGTAGCGTCTGAAGTAATGGCAGTATTTTGCCTTTCTAATGATATAATTGAGTTAAAGGAAAACCTATCCAAAATTATTGTTGCATATAACAGGGCAGGGGAGCCTGTGACAGCAGGACAATTAAAAGCACAAGGCGCTATGGCAGCCTTGCTTAAGGATGCCTTGAAACCCAATTTAGTCCAAACCCTGGAAGGAACACCGGCCTTTATACATGGAGGTCCCTTTGCAAATATAGCCCACGGCTGTAATTCAGTTATAGCTACAAGAATGGCCAGCAAAATTGCAGACTATCTAGTAACAGAAGCAGGCTTTGGCGCAGACCTTGGAGCAGAGAAATTTATTGATATTAAGTGCAGAAAAACAGGACTTAAACCAAGCGCGGTAGTGATAGTCGCAACAGTGAAAGCATTAAAATATAATGGAGGTCTTGCAAAAGCAGAATTAGGAAAAGAGAACTTGGAAGCCTTAGAAAAAGGAATTCCGAATTTGCTAAAGCATGTGGAGAATATTACTCAAGTATTCAAGGTACCTGCTCTTGTTGCAATAAACAAATTCCCTACAGACTCAGAAGCTGAATTAAATTTGATTAGAGAAAAGTGTTTGGAACTTAAGGTAAATGTAAAATTGTCAGAAGTATGGGGCAAGGGAAGCCAAGGCGGAGTGGAGTTGGCAAAAGAAGTACTGATGCTTACAGAACAGAAAAATTCAATGGAATTTGCCTATGATTTGGATCTTCCCATCAAGGATAAAATAAAAGCAATCGCTAGAAAGCTTTATGGTGCTGACGATGTTGAATTTTCACCAAAAGCAAGCAAGGATATTGTTAATTATGAAAAGTTAGGATTCGGAAACATTCCAATATGTATGGCTAAAAATCAATACTCTTTGACGGATGATCCAAAGGTATTAGGCAGACCTGCAGGTTTTAATATAACAATCAGAGATATAACCATATCTGCGGGGGCAGGATTCTTGGTTGCATTGACCGGTGACATAATGAAAATGCCGGGACTTCCCAGAGTACCGGCAGCAGAGAATATAGATATTGATGCAGATGGAAAAATAAAGGGACTGTTTTAAGGAGGGGGGACACACCTTCAATATGCGGTGACTCTTTGAGGGACAGCTATTGAAGGAATGTCCCCGTACTATTCCCTTTTGTCATTGCTATGAATACGCTGCGAAGCAGCGTGTCATTCTTTACTCTCGATAGCTTTGTCCTTTGCAAGTGTTACTATCAGAACTCCAAGCAAAATCAGGACACATGCAAGTATATTTCTGAAGGTTACAGGTTCGCTTAGGAACAAGATACCCATTACAATGCTTGTTATGGGTTCAAGCATTCCTACTATGCTTGTAACTGTAGGTCCTACATATTTTACTCCTAAGGCAACAAAGGTATTTGCTAAAAATGAAACAAACACCGCAACCAAAACCGTAAAAAACCACCCCTTGAAGGTCATTGAAAATACGAGATTTTTGCTTATTACTCCAAATACAAACAGATACAATGACGAAAAAGAAGCCGTATAAAATGTAATTTTAAATGGATATATTGTATTTAAACCGCTTTTATCCATAAATAATAAATATCCCGCAAAAGATACACCGGAAAAAAAAGCTATCAGGATTCCGCTTATATTGATATTTCCCTCGAAAAATAAAGTGATTCCAATCGTGGAAAGTATCAAAGACACCAACTTATCCTTGCTGATTTTATCGTTAAAAATCACAATACACGCGACAGTAACCAATACAGGATAAATATAATGAATTGTTGTGCTCATTCCGACGGATATATAAATATAGGAGCCATAAAGGCTAAGAGCAGTAACAGAAGCTAAAAATCCCAATACAGCCAATTGCTTTAATTGAGCCTTTTCTGCCTTTAAGGATACTTTATTATACCTTAACATAGCAAAAAAAAACGGAATTGAAAGAAGATTCCTATAGAATGTAAGTGATATGGGATTGCTTCCTTCCAAATATGTTAATTTTCCTAATATGGGAGTGAAACCATAAATAAATCCTGCCAATATGCCATAAGTCAAACCTTTTGTTTTATTCATAAGTCCCCCTGATTAAAACAGCTTCGCTGTCATTGCCGCAAATACACAGGTTGTGTAATTCTGTGCATAGGCGAAAAGTCTCATTATTTTCCGCAGCACTTTTTATACTTCAAGCCGGAACCGCAGGGACAGGGATCGTTTCTTCCTATTTTTTCTCCCTTTACAACTGTCTTGGAACGATTGAATTCCTTCTTTATATGTTTTCTTTTTTCTTCATCGAAAATTCCTTCCCATTCCTTCATGCCATAAAGCCATTCAGCCTTTGCATCATGCATATTCCACAAAAGCTTTTCATAGTCAATTTCTGCTTTAATCTCAGTTTCTTCCGTCAAATCATCTAAAGATAAGCCTTCCTTAAAGCTTGAGTTTGCTCCATCCAAGAAACCCATGAATTCTAATGCCGACATATTGTTGCTTGCTGCTAAATCCCTTATATATCC
>CAZTXR010000247.1:0-2913 GCA_964617605.1 uncultured Clostridia bacterium
TATTTACCGTATAAGCGAATTCCTTCCTGACACCGTCTTTTATTTTATAGGCAAGTTTAAGGGCCTGGTCTCTGTCTATGTCTGTAAATTTTAAAAAACATTCGTCAATGCTGAAAACTTCCACATCAGGAGTATATTTTTTCAAATATTCTATAAGGGCCTTGCTGGCCCTCACATAAATATCGTAACTTGGATGTATAACAAGCAAATCAGGGCACATCTGCCTTGCTTCCATAAGGGACATTCCTGTTTGTATTTTAAATTTTTTTGCGGGAGCGGATTTGGCAAGAACGATTCCGTGGCGGCTTTGTTCATTTCCCCCTATAACAGCCGCCAGTGTCCGTATATCTCTTTCTATTCCCATTTGTTTTTCATATGCTGCAGTCCAACTTAAAAATGCCGAATTCACATCAATATGCATTATTATTTGCCCCATCATCTCATCTCCTGCCTTTGCTTTGTTTATAAACTCTTTTATATTCCTCCCGAACATTCGTTCTATTATTATAACACAATTTTTGAATTTTAAAAGTACTTTTTTGAAAAAGTTTGAAGGCCCGTCTCAATACCTTTAATAATTGAAATCAGGGCAAAAAAAAACAAACTTTAAACAAGTATGCTGTAAATAACCGTATTTTTATTTAATTGCCGGATGCCCTGACCCTATTTGCAAAAGTTATGGGGGACACACCTTTTCTATAAGTTTAGTCTTTGCGGGTAAAAGGAATGTCCCCCAATATAATTTATTTTTTATAATTTTTATCGTGTATTAATTTTAACCCTTTAAATATAAGCAAAGGATCAAATACATCAATTTCATTGGTTTCGTCGGATATGAGTCTGCCCAGTCCCCCTGTTGCCACAACTTTAATATTTTCATTATTCATTTCTTTTTTTATTTTTTTGATAATATATTCTACCTGCCCGATATACCCGTAAACTAAGCCTGCCTGCATGCTCGTTACTGTATTTTTGGTAAGAATCGTATCAGGTTTTTTAATTTCGATTTTAGGAAGCTGAGCAGTTCTTTGCCATAGCGCATCGGCAGAAATTTGAATTCCGGGAGATGTGATTCCATATTTAAATTCTCCCTTTTCACTTACAAGATCAAAGGTTGTTGCCGTTCCAAAATCTATAACTATTAAAGGCTCACCGCAATAATATAGCTCATATGCCGCTACAATTCCTACAATTCTGTCAGCTCCCACCTCGCGGGGGTTATCAGTCATTATTGTAATTCCTGTTTTAACTCCAGGGCCTACAATAATGGGTTCTATATCGAAAAACTTTTTTATGGCATTTTCAAATGAATACATTACATTAGGCACAACCGATGATACAATTGCACTGTTTATATTTTTATAATCAATATCATTGAACTTTAATAAATTTAATATAAAAATCCCATATTCATCAGATGTTTTTTCATTTTTGGTAACCATTCTCCAGTTTCCGATAAGTTCATTGCCCTTGTAAACACCCACAACTATACTTGTATTGCCGATATCAACAACTAAAACCATACCATCACTCCTATTTGCTTTTTATCTGTCCAATTATTGTTTTTACCTTAATCTTTTCTAAGCTCATCAATCGGCTTTGTGGTAATTTGGCTCCTGTCAAGATTTAACAGCTTTATTGCTTTTTCCAGCTCTTCATCAGAAGCAACTTCAATTTCAAGATAAGGCTTCGGATATGTTCTCTCATCCCAGGTATCTATTTCAAACATAATATTTTCATACATGTATGACCTGCGATGTTTATAACCGGGTCTTTTCCTTTTATAACCCAATAATTCAATTATTTTAGAGGTATTTTCCCAATCAGAAATATCCGTGTCAATTTCTTCATTTATTCTTAAAGAATCTCTTTTTATGTTTCTTTTGAATGTCATGGTGTTTACGATTTCACCCGTCAAATTATTTTTTGTTATTCTTACTCTGAGATATGCTTTTAATTCCTTTTTTAAAAAATAATCATCTGTATCAAATCGATAGTTTATTTGATCTTCGTCCTTTACTAAAGCAGCTCCCAAATCAATAAGTTTTTTTTCAATTTCTTCCTTGTCAATATTTAAGACTTTAACTTCCCTCTCTCTCATCTTTTCCTCCGTCTGTATTTATGCAATTATAACACAATTTTCAACAAATATAAATAAGTTTTATAGTTATCAATAATTAATTGAATAATAATTTTTCTGATGTTATAATTTATTCAGTCAGTTAAAAAGGGGTGATTTCTTGGAATTAAGCATCAGCAGTCTTTTAAAAGTTATAAAGTTATCCGCACAAATAATAATTGAAAACGGAGGGGAAACATACCGTGCCGAAGAAACAATCAAATTTATTTGCAAGTCCTTTGATATTTCGGAAGTAGAATCAATTGCCACTCCTACAGGCTTTTATATTACAATATCGGTTAATGGTGATGACAATAACACCTTGGTGAAAAGGATACGCAAAAGAACTATTGATTTACAGAAAATAAATGATGTAAACAGTGTTTCAAGAAATCTTTCGGAACATTTAATAACACTTGATGAAGCTCTGGAAGAGTTAATACAAATTAATGAAAGAACTGATTTAAAAGAAAATTATTACATACTGTATGCCGGTATTTCCTCAGCCTTTTTCGCATTGCTGTCCGGGCAGCATATGCTTGAATTCGCTACAGCATTTTTTACGGGGATGTTGGTGGCAAAGTTATCTAAACGGTTTGAAAAGCTTCAATCCTATTATTTCTTTTCAAGTATTTTTTCAGGACTTATAATTGCATACATAGCAATATCCGTAACATACTTTTTAAAAATGGGTAATTATAATAATATAATCGTGGGATGCATGATGCCCCTTTTACCCGGTCTTGCAATGACCAATGCAATTCGGGACACCATAAGGGGAGATTTAATATCAG
>CAZTXR010000248.1:0-2898 GCA_964617605.1 uncultured Clostridia bacterium
CTTCATTACAAATTCCAGTGCTTCTTTTGTATATCCTATTGAAGTTTTTATTTCTTCAACTTCTTCTTCTGATTTTGTGCTTCTTAGCTCAATCATAAGATCTAATGAATTTTTAATGTTTACGGCAGGATATTGATTTCTCATCCAGTGGGCAAAATTTCTGTATAAGTCGTAAGGCTCATCTTCACCTGTTATATATGAAAATATATATACATTGTCAGGTCTGTCTGAGGATGATAATTTACCTGCAAATTGGGCAAGGAAATCATTTCTGTTTTCAATTGTCTTAATTCCTGATATTTCAATTGCCTCTTCTTTTCTCATAAGAATACCGAACCATTTTTCAAAATGTTCGTCAACAGGCGGTATGTAGAGGGTTTCTGTAACATTGCCTGCAATTTTATTGATTACTAAAACCATATCCTCCCTGTCTATACCTGTTAAGTAAAAGAAATTCCTATCCACAGAAAATGAATATGACTGATCTGCGCTTTCTCTTGGTGCCCTGCCCGAGAAGAATACTGCCGTAGAATAATCCTCTAATTTTTCTGCAAATTTAGTTCTCTGGTTCATATAAAAATCTGTTTTCATTTAGTCCTCCATGTCAATTTTATACGTATTTCTATGTCATTGCTACGAATAATAAAACTGAGATTCTTCATGCTTCGCATTCAGAATGACAAATTTTAATTTGTATTAATATTATTCCCAGTCCTTCGCTCGTTCAACTGCCTTCTTCCAGCCGCTGTATAATTTATTTCTTTCATCATCATTCATGGCCGGTGTGAATTTCCTGTTCATATTCCAGTTTTGAATAAGTTCACCCTTTGATTTCCAAAATCCGCTTGCAAGGCCTGCAAGATACGCTGCCCCAAGAGCAGTTGTTTCAGTTATATCAGGTCTTTCAATATTTACATCAAGTATATCCGACTGAAACTGCATCAGGAAATTATTTGCTGATGCTCCTCCGTCAACCTTCAATACGGTTAAATTAATTCCCGAATCATCAATCATTGCTTCAATTATATCCTTTGTTTGATAGGCAATGGATTCAAGGGTTGCCCTTATTATATGATTCCTGCCTGCTCCTCTTGTCAGCCCTACTATTGCACCTCGAGCATACATATCCCAATAAGGAGCACCAAGCCCCGTAAATGCAGGGACCACATAGACACCTTCAGTGTCGGCAACCTTGCTTGCAAAATATTCCGAATCAGCTGAATCATGAATAATTTTCATTTCATCCCGAAGCCATTGTATGGCTGCGCCTGCAACAAATACCGAGCCTTCCAAAGCATATTCAACCTTGCCCTTTAAACCCCAGGCTATAGTGGTAATAAGACCCTTGTGGGATGTTACTATTTTTTCGCCCGTATTCATAAGCATAAAGCATCCCGTGCCGTATGTATTTTTTACCATGCCTTCTTGAAAGCAAAGCTGCCCAAAAAGAGCTGCCTGCTGGTCCCCGGCAATTCCGGATATAGGTATTTCACAGCCCAACAACCGTGATACAGTGTTTCCGTAAAGCTCCGATGACTGCCTCACTTCAGGTAAAATTTCGTAAGGTATATTTAATATATCAAGAATTTTCTTATCCCACTGAAGGGACCTGATATTGTAAATCATGGTTCTTGATGCATTCGAATAATCGGTAATGTGATGTTTGCCGCCTGTAAGCTTCCATATGAGCCAAGAATCTACAGTACCGAATAAAATTTCACCATTATTCGCTTTTTCCCTTACTCCTTCTACCTTGTCCAAAATCCACTTTATTTTTGTTGCTGAAAAGTAGGCATCAATAACCAGGCCCGTATTTTCTTTAATATAGGGCTCTATGCCTGATTTTTTTAAATCATCGCAAATATCCGATGTCTGCCTGCTTTGCCAAACTATTGCATTGTATACGGGTTTCCCTGTATTTTTATCCCACAAAATCGTGGTTTCCCTCTGATTTGTAATGCCTATACAGGCAATTTCAGAAACATTTACATTGCTTATTGCCTCTTTTGCAGCATTTAGCTGAGTTTCCCAAATTTCTTCAGGATTGTGCTCTACCCAGCCGGGATTGGGATAAATTTGGGTGAATTCTTTTTGTGATATGTTAACAATTCTGCCGTTTCTGTCAAAAAGTATAGCCCTTGAACTTGTAGTGCCCTGATCTAATGCAAGAACATATTTCTTTTCCATAGCAAACTCCTAAAATTATCATTGTTTTTATTATATACTCCCATAACAAAAAAAACAATAAGCAAGAAAGGAAACAGCCATCCTTCGCTTACGCTTAGGATGGCATGTGCTCTATATTATTCAACCAATCTCTTTTCACCGGTAATTTCCTGAATAGGTTTAATATCCTGAGTTACCTCAACTACCCCAAGATATTCTCCATCCTCGTTACGGACTGCAAAATATCTTATATAAATATATTTGTCACCCATTTTAATCCAGAAGTCCTCGTGGTCCTTTTTCCCTGACTTAAAATCATTAACGATATCCTCTACTATATGAACACTTGCCGGCGGATGGCAATTTGAAACATTCCTGCCTATAATTGTCTTAGTGCGCGGAAAAATTCTTTCGCTGCTTTGAGAAAAATATCTTACATTATCATCATTGCCTACAAATGTAATATCAAAAGGAAGTGAATTAAGCATATTTGTCAATTCTTCATTATTAAACACTCCCGACGGAAGAATTATTGCCCCCGGCTCCTTAATATCTTTCTTTAATTCAGCCAATGCTTCCTTTTCAGGTTTCCACACAGGCACATATTTTAATATATTGCCTATTTCGCCGCTGTCATCGGCAACCTTTTTCCATTCATCCTGTGTCATTGTATCCAAAAGCATGGGAATCATAATATTTTCTTCTTTAAATACCATTTCATTAATTCTGGTA
>CAZTXR010000249.1:0-2893 GCA_964617605.1 uncultured Clostridia bacterium
CCCCCAGCATTTCATAAAGTACAGCGCTGCTGTTGGCAAATTGCAGAGACTGTGAAATGGCCTCATTAATAATTTCGATGGACTTGTTGTAGTCTTTGCTTTCGCGGTACACTTCTGCCAATGACATGTATATCCTACGTTTTAAAGCCGGATCCTCAGCCTTGCTTAAGGATTTTTTAAACGCAGCTTCTGCATTTGCGTAATCACCCTTCGCATAATAGGATTCCCCCAGTACATAATCGGTCACGTCTGCAGTAGCACCTTTGTCGGTAAGCATAACAAATATAGCAGCTGCCTCATCCAGTCTGCCCATACGCCCAAGGCAAACTGCATAGTCACGCAAGTTTTCAACATTCAATTTTGCAGCATCACTGGTCGATATTTCATAATACAGTTTGCCGGCGTTCTCATAGTCACGAATTTCAAAATAGGAAGATGCTAAGATAAGCTTAAACCGATCCTCTGCTGAGAAATTTTGATTTTCGTTAATGTATTCTATGCATTCGTCATATTTCCCATTAATATAAAGCACATAAGCATATCGATAATGAGCCTCTGCATTGCCGGGCTTCAGCTCGATTGCTTCACTTAATATTGAAATTGCCTGGTCAAAGTCTTGTGTATTTAAGGCTTCTGCCTGTTCAAGCAAATCTTGATACTTGCTTTCATTGGCGGAGTTTTTTGAAAGCGAAATGAAAATCCCTCCAAATACAAGTGCTATAACAACCATTGCGCCAACAACTATACCGAATCTCTTATCTGCCTTTTTAGGAGATGTTTTTACCTTTTGTTTTGCCCGTTCCTGTTGTACCGGTGTTTCAAATATACTTTGCGTTTTTTGGTCAAATACACTTACAGTCCCATCATGAAAACTTGTCTCCTGGGCACCAAATACACTTTCGGTTTTGTTAACAGTTCCCTGATTAACTAAGCTCTCTGCTTTTTCAGGCTCTTGAATGTTTGAGCCTATGAGCAAGTCTGTCTTATCTGCCTTTTGTATTACCAGAGCTTCTTTTCCGGTTTCAATATATTCAACCGACTTGATCGGTGTGTCGTCACCCTTTGGATAGATTATTTTTGCTTCTTCTTTGTTATAAAGGATGGCCTCTAATTCCTCACGCATTTCCATGGGAGCGAAATATCTGTCTTTTGGATGATAGGCACAGGCTTTAAGTACAATCTCAGCTAATCTTCCGTCTGCATTGGCAGGACCAGGCAAAACAGCACCGCTGATGCGTTTCTTTATGGCAGCTTCCCGATCTTTATGGGTGATGGGGGCAGGATGCGCCGGAAGAAAAGGTGTTCTGTTTTCGTTCAGCAAACGATACATAACAATTCCCAGTGAATAAATATCTACATTTGAACCGTATTCGTCATCCCGATAAATTTCAGGTGCCATATATACATAGGTACCCTTTTTCGATAATGCACCGGTCGTTTTCTCTAAAGTTCTGGCAATCCCAAAATCACCTAATTTGTAGTCTCCGTTATCAGATATAAAAATGTTTTCCGGTTTAATATCCCTATGTACAATATTGTATTTCTGGCAGAGTTCCAGAGCCTTGCACAAATCGATGCCGAGCTTTATCACATCCTTGCGGGAAAGCTTCTCCTTATGGATATGGTCAATAAGGGGTGTAAGCAGCTCCATGCGAATTAATATGTCCCACCCGATGCCTTCTGTGTGCTCTACTACAAGGTGGTCTTCATAACTTACAATATTGCTGTTGCCCTTTAGTTTGGACATAAGAACAAATTCGCTGACAATGTCTTCAACTAACTGCCTGAAATAGGCGGTTGCACTTGCCTCATCCATGCCATCTGCCATAACGCTTTTAATTTCACTCTGATTCTGGGGTATTGTAATAGCCTTCAAAGCAGCTTTATATGTTACCCCAAAATCCTGGCGCTGAATTTCAAAGACCTTGCCAAAGCTGCCTTCGCCAAGGAGGCTTTTGATATACCATGAATTAAAAATCGGTTCATGCTTTTTGTAGTATTCTGAATTCATCACAAACACCTTCTGGCAGTATTATTTAATGGCCTGGTTATCAATTTAATAATTTTTCCCAATACTTGCTGCATGTCCACTTTAAGCAAGACAACTGTTACATTGTCTTTTCCTCCGTTTTCCAGGGCTTTTGATATCAGCATTTCTGTCATGGATTCTGGGCCTTCCTTTTTGTCGGATAAAATATCAGCAATGTCATCATCACTCACCATATCCGTCAATCCATCACTGCAAAGCAAAAATATATCATTTTGTTCCAAATCTATTTCTTGCGACACATGGGGTTCGAGAATCAACTCATCAGGAAATATCCCTAAATGCTGTGTAAGCTTATGCCTGTCTTTGTGATTTGCTGCAGCGTCCTTTTCAAGTAATCCCATGTCAACAAGTCTCTGTACCTGAGTATGATCTTCTGATAATTGCATCAGTTTATTATTTCTAAACAAATATACTCTGCTGTCGCCAATGTTATAGGCAATTGCTTTTCCTGCGGTTATAAACAGCAGCGCAAGTGTAGTGCCAATTCTTACACCAGCATTTTTTTTAATCTCATTACATATAAGCTTATTTGCTTCTTGTATATAATCCATTATTGTGGATTTGATGTCTGTTTTTTGATACTGTACAAGTGTTTTTACAGCAATCATTGATGCCACTTCGCCTAATTCTTCTCCGCCCATTCCATCGCACACTGCGTATAAATATTGTTTTCTTCTGTTGTTATCTTCATATTGCTCATACAGAGTGGATGTGCTTTTTTTGAAATATTCATTTATGTAAAAATTATCTTCGTTGTTATCCCTAACCTTACCTACACTTGTAACCGCCACACAGTTTATTTTGATCATATAATCACCACTTAACATAAAATGCTGCCTGTAG
>CAZTXR010000250.1:0-2885 GCA_964617605.1 uncultured Clostridia bacterium
TTCTCCCTGATTTGACAATGGAGGGCTGTGTTAACGGAAGACTTTCATACGGAGGCACTGCACCAAAGGAGGTATTAAGGCAAATAAAGGAAGGAAGAGCGACATTATAGGAAGGGGGACACACCTTCATGGCAAGTAAGCCATCGAGGTCAATCCATGAAGGAATGTCCCCATACTAAAGTAATAAAAATTAGGAGGTTTTATGGATAAGAATTTTGAAGCACATGAAGCGGTAAAACTTACACAGGAGCTTATCAGAATTCCCAGCCACAAATATGTGGAGAACAGGGAATCGGATGTAGCAGAATTTATCTATGATTATTGCAAAGATAGGGGCTTGGAAGTTGAATTTCAGACAGTGGAAGGGAAAAGACGCAATGTTATTGCACGATTAAAAGGAAAGGGTACCGGAAAAAATTTGATATTTAACGGTCACACAGATACTGTGCCTCCTTATGAAATGACAATAGAACCTTTCAGCGCTGAAATAAAGGACGGTTATGTATTGGGAAGAGGCTCTAACGATATGAAGGGTGCTGTAGCTTGTATGATTACAGCCATGGTGAACATTAAAAACAAAGGCAAGGTATTAGGCGGAGATATTATCTTAACAGCTGCAGTTGGAGAGGAAGAAAAAAGTGACGGAACAGAGTATGTTGTAAAAAGCGGGATTACTGCAGACGGCGCAATTGTTGGAGAACCGGCAAATTACGGATATGCTTTGGGTCACAGGGGTTTGGAATGGCTTGAAATAAGAATTGAAGGTAAAATTGCCCACGGTGGAATCCCTGAACTGGGAATCAATGCTATTTCCAAGGCAGCAAAACTTGTCAGAAAAATCGAAGACGAGCTTATGCCTAAGCTTAAAGAAAGACAAAACGAATGGATGGGACCCTCTGTCATGAACTTCGGTCTTATAAAGGGAGGCACTCAACCCAGCTCAGTAGCAGACAGCTGCATAATTCAAATAGACAGAAGATACTTGCCTGAAGAAAATGTTGAAAGCGTTATTAAGGAGTACCAGGATATAATAGACGAAATAAAGGCTGATGACCCTGAATTTAAAGCTGAAATTATAAGAATGGATTCAAATTTGATGGAAGAATTTGACCATGCACCATTGATTGCGCAGCCTGATTCCGAAATAGCCAAGACTGTATATAATATATTAAAGGATTTTAACAAGAAAGAACCTAATATTGAAAAAAGAAGAGGCTGGACTGATGCAGGTGTTCTATCAACCTATGGTAAAATACCTACTGTTGTAACGGGGCCTGGGGATTTGAAGTATTCACATGCTAAGGATGAAAAAATTCCTGTGATTGACTTAGTTAATTATGTGGACATTTATACAAAAATAGCTGAAGAATTTTGTAAATAGAAAGGAGAATACATGTTAGATATTAAAGTTGTAAACGGAAAGATTATTGATGTTGAAAACAAAACTATAATTGAAGGGGATTTAGGCATCAAGGAAGGTAAAATTACAGAAATAGGCACAGTTCTTGCTGAAGCAAAACTTGTAATAGATGCCAAAAGAAAACATGTATCCCCTGGATTTATTGATATTCATATGCATGAAGAAGATTTTACCCTAACCAAGAAGAAAGAATATGATATAGCTGATACCATGCTTAATATGGGAGTTACAACCTGTGCTGTCGGAAATTGCGGCAACAACAGGCAAGGGATTGAAGAACTTTACAATTTTATAAGGACAAAGGGCAATCCGGTGAATTATCTTACCTATATAGGACATAATTTCTTAAGGGTTGAAGCAGGGAATACAGATATTTATAAAAAGTCTTCAAAAGAACAAATTGAAAAAATGCAAAAATCAGTTAAAGAAGCCATAGATTTTGGTGCTATTGGTGTGTCCTACGGCTTGGAATACTGTCCCGGCATTGATACAGAGGAAGCAATTGCCATAACAAAAGAAATTCAAGGAAGGGATGATTTGCTTTTGGCTGCTCATTATCGCAAGGATGCCATCCATGCCCTGGATGCTATCAATGAGATGGCTTATATAGGGAAGGAAAGCAAAATTCCATTCCAGATATCACACTTGTCCAGCTGCAGTGCCTATGGAAATATGACAGAAGCTTTGGAATTAATACAAAAATTATCGGACAGCGGCATTGATTTAATGGTTGATGCCTATCCCTATGATGCCTTTAGCACCTTTATAGGTTCAGCAGTATTTGATGAGGGTTGCTTTGATTTGTGGAATAAAAGCTATGATGCCATAATGCTTACGGAAGACCCCTACAAGGGAGTGTTTTGTGACAAAGAATTGTTTGAAAAAGTAAGAAAAGAATATCCTAAAATGTTAGCTGTGGCATATGTTATGAATGAAGAGGAAATTATTGAAGCATTAAATCATCCCTTGGTGATGGTAGCAAGTGATGGTATTTACAGAAACCATTCCGGTCATCCCAGAGGAGCAGGAACCTTCCCCAGGGTTATAGGACGTTTTGTAAGGGATAGAAAGGTAATGGAATTCTTTGATGCTGTCAATAAAATGACCTACATGCCTGCTCAAAGGTTGAAACTTAAGAATAAAGGGCTCTTGAAGGTGGGTTATGATGCTGATATTACAGTTTTTGATTATAATACAATAATTGATAAGGCAACCTTCCAAGATCCTCAAGTAAGACCTGAAGGTATTGACTATGTAATTGTTGGCGGGAAGGTTGCAATTGACAATGGTAAAACTGCAGCAAATACATTAGGAAAATTCTATAAAAGAGGGGAGGCCTAAAGGGAACAAAATTTCTACGAAAAACCTTTAGAAACTGATATAAAAAACGCTTGCACGACATATAACGATATGTTAATATTATTATAACTAAAAATCTTTAAGGAGGATTTATGGAAGCAAAAAA
>CAZTXR010000251.1:0-2882 GCA_964617605.1 uncultured Clostridia bacterium
ATTCAATGGTAATATAGTCCAAAGGATTTACCGGTTTGCCGTCAACTAACAGTTCGAAATGAAGGTGTGCACCATTTATTGACTCTATGCTGACTGTTTTTCCTATGTTTCCTATAACTTGACCTTTTTCAACGACATCTCCGACTTTGACATTTGCCGACACCAAATTACTGTACAATGTTTTTACATTGTTTCCATGATCGATAATAATTTCTGTTGCTGTAATTTCTGAATTGTTGACAGCTTCTACTTTCCCTTTTAAAGCGGATTCAATCAATAAAGAATCTTTTGGCTTAATATCAATTCCTTTATGTACCCTCCATTCACCTATTACCTCATAATATATCAGGTCATCCATTGTGAATTCTGTTTTTAGCTCTCCTGAAAGAGGTGCCTTCATAGACTGTAAATCAGGCTGATTTTCTATTTCCTTTTTGTCATCCTCTTCATCGATT
Source organism: uncultured Clostridia bacterium (assembly GCA_964617605.1). GTDB lineage: Bacteria > Bacillota > Clostridia > Tissierellales > Sedimentibacteraceae > Sedimentibacter. The sequence continues at coordinate 456 of CAZTXR010000251.1, forward strand.
TGAGCTTTTTCAAAGCCATCAATTATACCTTGTACATAATCTTCATAAGGGTCTTCAACAGCTTCAACACCGCCATTTGGGTTATCATTCTCAGCTAAGTCGCTTCCATTTTCAGGTCTTGCAGAATATCTCCAAACGACAGCTGTTGCCAAAAGCACAATGCACAAGGTTATTATCAAGAAACTTGTATCCTTATGTTTAAGCCTAATAAAGAATTCTTTCATTTTTGTTTTCATTTTTGCAAATCTATTGTCTTTCATTTAAACCTCCTGTTTTTGCTTCTTTATTATCTAAAAATAGTGTGTCCCATTTTTTTTATTTAATACAATTTTGTTCTAAATTTTTCTATTTTTCATAAAATATTAAAAAACTTATGATAAAGGGGTTGATTTTTGTGTTAAACCGTGTAATTTATGCTTTTGTTGTATTTGCAATGCTTTTAACTATTCCAAACTTATCCTTGAATTTTTTTGAAAAAAAAATGAATTTAACAAGTGCCGCAGTTGTTGATGAGAATAGTACAAAGAATGCAAATATAAAACAAAAAGAAAAATTTGACACCATAGAGGCCTATGAGCCTGAATTAATCAAGGTGTACAACAACAAAACAAATGAACTTATGGTAATTGATTTTGAAGAATACTTAAAAGGCGTAGTTGCTTCTGAAATGCCGGCGGAGTTTAATATTGAAGCTCTTAAGGCTCAGGGAATCACTGCAAGGACCTACTTGTTGTATCGATTAAAGAAATATCCCAATGGGCAGCCGGAACATATGGATGCGCCTATTTGCACAGGAGTTCATTGTCAGGCATGGTCTTCAAAGGATGAGTTAATTAATTCTCATGCAGAGGGATGGTATGAAAATTACTGGAGTAAAATTGAAGAAGCGGTGGAATCGACAAGGGGGCAAATTTTAGTTTATGATAACAGGATAATTGAACCTTTATATCATTCCACAAGTGGCGGAAGAACAGAAAATTCAGAGGATGTATTTTCTGCAGCAGTTCCTTATTTGAAAAGTGTTGAAAGTCCTTATGAAAGTGATTCACCAAGGTTTAACGGTTCAGTAAAAGTGTCCACAGATGAATTTATCAATAAAATTGAATCTGCCTATGGTCATATGGATATAAATGAAAGTAATTTAGATGAAAAAATTGTACTTGGTGAAGTAAGCCAGGGGGGAAAAATAAAAACGCTTATAATTGATAACACTGAAATTTCGGGACGTGAAATAAGAGCATTGTTTAACCTTAATTCAACAAATTTCAGTTTTATTCAGACAGGCAATGAGATAGAAATTCTGACTACCGGCTATGGCCACGGTGTAGGAATGAGCCAGTGGGGTGCTGAAGGCATGGCAAATAAAGGGTATAATTGTAAAGAAATATTAAAGCATTATTATACCGGGGTTGAGATTGTCAACATGAAATAATTATATACATTTATTTTTTTATGTGATATCATTGTATGGTAATATTTTTTGAAAGGATAATACAATGATATTTATAGATGATATAGCTTATAAGGAGTTTAAGGGGCTGTTAGACAATAAAAATGTTGACTCTTATAATGTGAGGATAGCACTTGACCGTGTAGGTTGCAGCGGACCCATGTTTAGTATATATGTTGATGAAGCAACTGATGAGGATGAAATTGAAGTAATAAATGAAATAACATTCATTTCTGAAAAATCATTGCTTGAGGAGTATGGCGGATTCATAATTGTATCCGGAGATGAAAATGGCGGCAAAGGCCTTGGAATGAAACCTGTTGTCACAAAAACAAAATCTGAATCAGCGGGATGTAGTTCAGGATGTGGCGGATGTAAAAAGGATTTATGCTGATGCATAAATCCTTATCTTTATTAGTCTGCTACATATGGCAATAATGCAATTGATCTTGCTCTTTTGATTGCTCTTGTCACCATTCTTTGATGCTTAGCACAAGCACCTGTAATTCTTCTTGGCAATATTTTGCCTCTTTCTGTTGTATATTTCTTCAACTTTCCAAGGTCTTTATAATCTATATGTGTCGCCTTTTCCTGACAGAATTGGCATACTTTTTTACGGGGTCTTCTTTTTTGGCTATATTTTTCGTTCTTATCGCCTCTGTCGTTTCCGCCTTGTCTAAAACTCATTGTTCTCCTCCTTCCGGTATTGTTTGTTGGTTAAAACGGTATATCTTCGTCGTCTACAGGTTGAAATATATCATTGTCTTCATCGGGAAAATCGTTAAAAAAGCTGCTATCTGGCTGTACCGGTCTTCCTTGTTGCGGTGATGAGGATTGATCTCTCGCACCAATAAACTCAATTCTATCTGCTATAACGTCTGTCGTATATCTTTTTTCACCTGTCTGAGTAGTATAACTTCCTGTTTGAATTCTGCCTTGAACTGCACACTGTCTTCCTTTTGCAAGATAATTGGCGC
>CAZTXR010000252.1:0-2875 GCA_964617605.1 uncultured Clostridia bacterium
TCTCTAAAAGATTTCATACGATAAATAACGAAACTATAGCAATTGATGATTTATCATTTAAGGTTAAGAAAGGGGAGATTGTTTCAATAGTAGGCCCTTCGGGCTCAGGGAAGTCAACAGTTTTATCATTAATAGCAGGACTTGAGAAGCCCTCGGAAGGAGAAGTTGTTGTAAATACTGACAGCATAGGATTTATGTTTCAGAAGGATCAGTTATATGAATGGAGAAATATTTATAAAAACTGCCTTCTTGGTTTAGAGGTAAGAAACAAAAATAGCGATGAAAACAAGAAAAAGGTAATTAAAATGCTTGATAAATACGGATTAACCAATTTTAAAAACCATTATCCCAGTCAGCTTTCAGGCGGAATGAGACAAAGGGCTGCTTTAGTGCGCACCTTGGCAATTGAGCCTGATTTACTTTTATTGGATGAGCCTTTCTCCGCATTGGATTATCAAACGAGACTCTCTATAGGCAATGAGGTTGGGAAAATTTTAAGAAATGAAAGGATAAGTACCATACTTGTCACTCATGATATACCGGAAGCTGTAAGTATTTCTGACAGAGTAATAGTTTTTACCGAAAGACCGGCAAAAATTAAAAAGGAATATGAAATGAAATTTGATGAGTGCCCGGGCGAAAGAACACCGATGAAGTGCAGAAACACATTAGCATTTGGTGAATATTTCAGAAGTATATGGAGGGATTTAGATGTGGAAGAATAGTGAACCGGTTTCAATGATTTCAAAAGAACATGATGATTATTTAGTATCTATTAAGAAAGAAAAGAGCTTCATAAAAGTTACACAAGTTTTGATATTTGTATTTGGAATAATATTATGGGAAGTGGCTGCTAAATATAATATGGTGGATAGGTTCTTAACAAGCAGCCCTAGCGCAATTTTTGCTTTGATTGTGAAATTCATTCGTGACGGCAGTTTGTTTAAACATTTATCCGTTTCAACAATGGAAACAATTGCAGGTTTTTTTGCAGGTACAATATTGGGTCTTTTGACTGCAATTGTCTTATGGTGGTCTGAAAGATTAGCAAAGATAATGGACCCTTATATTGTTATATTAAACAGTCTCCCCAAAACAGCTTTAGCTCCGATAATTATTTTGTGGGCGGGAATGGGCTTTCGGGGGATAGTAGCCACAGCTGCATCCATATCGGTTATTGTTACTACCATGACCTTGTACACAGGATTTATTAATGTTGAAAGGGATAAAATTATCCTCCTGAAAACAATGGGTGCAAACAAATTTCAGATTCTAAAAAAAGTGATAATTCCTGCCAATATACCAAGTATCTTAAGCGTCATAAAAGTTAACATAGGCTTATCGTGGATAGGGGTTATTGTTGGAGAATTCTTGGTTTCAAAAGCAGGGATAGGATATTTGATATTGTACGGCAGTCAAACATTTAAATTAGACCTCGTCATGATGGGCGTATTTGTTTTAGGTGTCGTTGCTGCTATTATGTATTTTTTTGCTGCATGGTTGGAGAAAAAGATAATAAAGTATTGAAAAACCGTTTGCTTTGTTGTATAATATACTAAATAAATTTCATTATATAATAAATAATCAGAACGGTGGCGATAAAATGGAAATAGGAGAAAAAATCAGATCCTTAAGACAAAAACAGAAAATGAGCATAGAACAATTATCTGCAGCGTCTGGCCTTAGTAAAGGTCTAATAAGTCAGATAGAAAGAGATATTACAGGACCTTCAGTTGCATCCCTATGGAAAATTGCACAGGCACTTAATGTTACCATGAATTATTTTTTTGATGAATACGAAGACCTTAATCATATAGTTCGTAAAAATGAAAGAAAAAAGATAATTATGAGGAAGTCCAGCAGGATCTATGAGCTTTTAAGCCCTAATTTAAAAAAACAAATAGAAATGCTGTTGATTGAAATCAAACCAAATGAAAATAACACTAATGAACTCATATCCCACGAGGGTGAAGAATGCGGGATAGTTATAAAAGGTACTTTAAGAATAATATCAGGCGATAAAATATATGATTTAAATGAGGGGGACAGTATATATTTAGACAGCACCATCCCTCATAAGTATATAAATATGGGAGAAGAATTATCTGTTTCTATATGGGCAATGGTTCCCCCAAGCTTTTAAGGAGGGGCGACACACCTTTAACCTAAAGCAAGCCTCTGCAAGTAAGCGTTAAAGGAACGTCCCCCTACTATGCCTCTTTGGGGGCAGTTTTTTTATCTTGAAAGGCAAATGAATTTATGTTAAACTGATACAGAAAATTTCGAACACAGAAAGGGATTTCATATGAAAGCTTCTACAATACTTTATCCGCTAATGTTTATAGTTATAATATATTTTATATATTCTAACATTAGAGATAATATTAAGTACAAAAAAGAAAATATGGAAATATTGCTTCAGTTGAATGAAGATGACAGAAAAGTGCGTTTTATAAGCAGTATGTTGATGACAGTAATGATTGTGGCAACAGGTATATTAATATATGGATTATTATCTGTCAAAACATATAAAACGGAAGATATATTGGTTATGGGAGTTTTGCCTGTATTGATGGTAGCAATGTATGTGCCCTTATCTAAAAAAACAAAGATTTCTTCATTAGGAATTCACAAAAGATCATATCTGATAAGGTGGGAAGATATTAAGGGCATAAACTATAACAAACCGGATGCTAAAGACAAAGTAAAGGTGAAAGTGCTATATTACAGCATGAACAGAGATATAACGGCTGATATTTTATTCGTGAAAAACGATCCTCAATTAGAAGCCTTTAAAGAAATTGCAAAAACCTACAGAAATACTAAAAAGAAGGATAAGAAAATTGGCAAGTAAATTTATAGACAGTCATGCACA
>CAZTXR010000253.1:0-2853 GCA_964617605.1 uncultured Clostridia bacterium
ACGTGCTCCCAATATTTCCTTTTCACCAAATAAATGTCTTATGTAAGCTCTTGAATAGTTTTGGCAAGTATAGCAGCCACAGTTTAAATCTATTGGGCTAAAATCATTTTTATATTTGGCATTTTTAATTGTAAGCTGTCCTTTGCTTGTTAAAAATGCTCCGTGTCTTGCCATTCTTGTTGGCAGTACACAATCTGCCATATCTATTCCTCTTTCAACAGCTTCAAATAAATAATCAGGGCTTCCAACCCCCATCAAATATCTTGGCTTATCTTTAGGCAGTAAGTCTACAGTGTAATCCATAACCTCACACATTAAATCTTTAGGCTCACCAACACTTAATCCTCCAATTGCATATCCCGGAAAATCAATATCAGTAATTTGTTTGGCACTTTCTATTCTTAAATCCTTGTACATACCTCCCTGAACAATTCCAAACAATGCTTGTTTTTCTGTATTCTTGTGATACTCCTTGCACCTTCTTGCCCATCTTGTGGTTCTTTCCATTGACTTCTTAACATAATCATAGTCTGCGGGATATGGTGCACACTCATCAAAAGCCATCATTATGTCAGAACCTAAATAATTCTGAATTTCCATGGATTTTTCGGGACTTATAAAATGCTTTGAACCGTCTATGTGAGATCTGAAATCCACACCTTCTTCTTTTATTTTCCTTAAATCCCCAAGGCTGAAAACCTGAAAGCCGCCGCTGTCTGTCAATATGGGACCCTCCCAATTCATAAACTTGTGAAGTCCGCCTGCTTCTTTTATTAATTCATGCCCCGGCCTTAAATAAAGGTGATAAGTGTTACCTAAAATTATCTCAGCCTTTAACTCCTTCAATTCTTCGGGAGTCATTGCCTTAACGGTAGCCTTTGTGCCTACAGGCATAAAGACCGGCGTGTCTATGACGCCGTGGGGGGTATAAATTTTCCCTAATCTTGCCTTGCATTCCTTGGATTCTTTCATTAACTCATATTTAAACATATTTCACCTACTTAATAAACATTGCATCTCCAAAGCTGAAAAATCTGTATTCTTCCTTTACAGCTTGGTCGTATGCTTTCATAATATTTTCTTTTCCTGCCAATGCACTTACCAGCATAATCAAGGTTGATTCAGGCAAATGGAAATTTGTTATTAAAGAGTCCACTAGCTTATACTTATAACCCGGATATATAAAAATATTTGTCCAGCCTTTTTGTGCTTTAACAATTCCTTCATCACTGGTGATTGTTTCCAAGGTTCTTGTGCTTGTAGTTCCTACGGATATAATCTTGTGTCCGTCTTCTTTGGCAAGATTTATTTTTTCTGCTTCACCGGCACTTAGCTCATAATACTCGGAATGCATTATATGCTCATCTATATACTCAGCTTTAACAGGTCTGAAGGTTCCAAGACCTACATGCAATGTAAGTCTTGCTATAGCAACACCCTTTTTTTCTATTTCCTTAAGTAAATTATCATTAAAATGAAGACCTGCAGTGGGAGCTGCCGCTGAGCCTAAGTTCTTTGCATAAATTGTTTGATATCTGTCCTTATCCTCAAGCTTTTCGTGTATGTAGGGAGGCAGGGGCATTTCACCTAATTTATCCAATATTTCTTCAAATATGCCCTTATAGTCAAATTCAATTATTCTGTTGCCCTCATCCAGTATATCAACAATTTTGCCCCTAAGAAGATTTTCTTCAAAAACAATTTCTGTGCCTATTTTTGCTTTTTTGCCGGGCTTAACCAATGTTTCCCACCTATTGTCATCAATTCTTTTAAGCAGAAGAAATTCAATCAATGACTTGGTGCCCTTCCTTGTACCGAATAATCTGGCAGGCAGAACCTTAGTGTCATTAATAACCAAACAGTCCCCTGCATTTAAGTATTCAACTATCTCATAAAAATGCTTATGTGTAATCTCTCCTGTATCTTTATCTAAAACCAAAAGTCTCGAATGATCCCTTTCCTTTATTGGTGTTTGAGCTATAAGCTCTTCAGGTAAATCATAATAAAAATCGCTTGTTTTAAAATTTGTCATTTAATTGTTACTCCGGTATAATAGTGTTGTAATATTTCATCATAGGTATAGCCTTCTTCAGCCATTTGCTTAGCTCCGTACTGGCTCATTCCTATGCCGTGACCCCAGCCTCTTCCTTCAAAATTGTATGCTTTTGAATCAGTATCAACAATAGATACACCTTTTGAGCTTATGAAGGCTAATTTTTCTTTATTTATTTTTTTTGTACCATCATCGGAAATTACGTACTTGCCGACAATAGTTCCCGTTTCAGGCTTAGGTTCCTTATCCTGCTCACGTTCTTCTTCTGTTATTAAATCAAGAATTCCTCCCCTTGAAGGAATTTCTTCCTGATTTTCGATTAGTGGAAAGTATTCGGTTATAAAGTAAAACGAATTTCCATTTTCTATAGAAAACCATGAGCTTTTCAATCCCAAAAGAAGTCTTGCATTTTCCTTCTTATATGAAATTTCCCCTGCATCGGTCAAAAATATACATTCTATAACTCTGTTATTTTCAGATACTTTTTTTATTTCTATTCCGTACAATTCATCTACATCATTGCCGTCAAGATTTAAATTTCTTATTATATCTTCCTTGTAATATGTAGTTTGCCATGAGTTGTAGGGTGAACCGGAATTATTTGAGAATTCGTCTTCTACTCCCCTTAAATAGGGCAGGCTCTCAAACCAGACGTTTTCTGAATTTTCCGTAGATCCTCCGCTGGTTGAATGATAAAAGGCCTGAATTAATTTATTATCATAATAAATCATCTCTCCCGCAGTTTCATTTACTGCTTTTGTTGTGGATGATTTTTCATAATCATAACCCATATAAACCTG
>CAZTXR010000254.1:0-2851 GCA_964617605.1 uncultured Clostridia bacterium
TCTTAAAATATAATGTATTAATATTATGCAATATTGAGGAGGAATTATGAGAATATTAACTGCAATAGCTTCAATTCTTATTATAATAGGAGCTTTAAACTGGGGCTTGTATGGAATATCAAAAATTGATATAGTGGAAAATTTATTTGGAGGCTGGAAGAGTAAATTCGGCAGAATTGTTTATTTGTTAATAGGAATAGCCGGATTGTATTCGCTTTTATATGTGATTTTCGCCTAAAATCAGCAAATAAAAAACAAAAACATGCATGTGGCATGTTTTTTGTTGTCTTGTTTAGGGCAGGTGCTTACTTGAATGGTGCCATTTTTGTCATTTTGTTCATTATGCTGCGGTGTTGCACGTTATTTGAAACCAATTCAGCCGAGCCTAAAGCAATATTAGCTAAGCCAAAGCCTATTAAACCATTTCTGTAGGATTCCGGCAAATTTGTGTTTCTGAGCGCGACTCCTGTTGCTGTAACAACTGTTCCCAACAGGGCAGGAACAATACCATTATTTATTCGCATTTTAAATCTCCTTTTATTAAATTTTGTATTTATATTATTTACATTAAATCAAAAAATAATTTTATTAATTAATGGTAAATTCATTGATTAAATCAATTTACTTAATTATAATGTTATAATAGAAAAAAATTTATAGCCCTAACCCTATTTTTCAGAGAAAAACAGCGGTAGGTCTTATGCAGCGTAATCCCAATTTGCATGACCGGAGGGAATGAACAAATTGGTGATGAAGTCTGCTATAAAAGGAAAAATATGAAAAAGTTATACAATGAATATTCCAAATACTTAAATAATAAATATGGAGAAAAAGTCTATAAACTGCCGGTAAACATTCCATGTACCTGTCCTAACAGGGACGGGACATTGGGATATGGAGGCTGCACATTTTGTGCAGATGTAGGTACAGGCTTTGAGATGCTTGATAATTCTTTAAGCGTTAAAGAACAGCTAAAAATAAATATGGCTAATATTTCGAAGAAATACAAGGCAAATAAATTTATTGCATACTTTCAAAATTACACAAACACATATATGGAAAATGAAAAATTTGAAGGATATATAAAAGATGCAATTATTGATAATATAGTTGAAATAGCAATTTCCACAAGACCTGATTGCATATCTGATGAAAAACTCAAATTTCTCAGTGAAATACGGACTATGCACAATATTAACATAACTGTTGAATTAGGCCTGCAGACTGCCAATTATCACACTTTGAAAAGCATTAACAGAGGTCATACCTTGGCAGAATTTATTGATGCTGTTTTAAGGATTAAGAGGTATAGTTTTGAAATATGTACACATATTATATTAAACTTGCCTGAAGATAATATAATTGATACTATTGAGACCGCAAAAATACTCTCGGTTTTAAAAATTGACCAAGTTAAAATTCATTCTCTGTATATAATGGAAAATACCGTAATGGGGGAATTATATAAAGAACATAAAATCACAATTATATCCAAGGATGAATATGTGGAGAGAGTTGTAGTTTTTCTTGAACATTTAAACAAGGATATTGTTGTGCAAAGATTAGCAGGAAGGGCCCCTAAGGAAAACTCCATTTTTGTAAACTGGGGTATGAGCTGGTGGAGAATAAAAGATGAAATTCTTCATAAGATGGAGTCTGAAAACAGATATCAAGGAAGTAAAAATAAATTTATTTAATTAATTAAAATAGAAAATAATTGGTGTAAACATTTACAAGATGTGGTACAATATACTTGTAATTTACTTTTAAAAAGAATGAATAGGAGTGTGATTATTATGGTTCAATTAGTTTGTGGGCATAGCGGTACAGGTAAAACAAGAAGGATGATTGAAATGGCAAACAAGGCTATAGACAACATTCACGGCAAGATGATTTTTTTAGAAGCAAATAACAGACACATATTTGATTTAGATTACAGAATAAGGTACATAAATACAAAGGAATTTGGACTTATTAATGAAGATGAGTTCCAGGGATTTGTTTGTGGGATGATTGCCACGGATTACGATATAGAACAGGTATACATTGACGGATTATACAAAATAGCTAAATCAGGAAAGGAAAAATTAGAACCGGTTATAGAAAGATTGGATTACTTATCCAAAACATTTGATGTTAATTTTATTATAAGTGTTAATCATGATATTGAAGATATTCCAGAAGGATTGAGAGATAGAGTTATAGAAGATTTAGTAACAGGTTAATAAAGTTGCCGCCGGGGTTTACTCGGCGGCTTTGTTTTGCCTAATGAATTCCGCTTGCTAAAAGGTCATATTTCTGTTAAAATAAGCAATGTATTAAAATAGAAAGAGTGATCACATGAATTATTTCAAACCCAACAAAACAATTTTTGATGATTTTTTTGAACATAGAGATATGCTGATAATACAGCACATGAATGGAGATATTAACAAAAAGGAATATTTAGAATTAAATTATAAATATATGCTTGATAAAAATATTAAGCCCTTTCAGCGTATTGACAGTTTTGAAAAAGGAATGTACAACTATCAATATTACAATAACATGGCAAAATATCATCGCATGATAGCACAGGAAATTAAAGACAAAGGAAAGCATATAAGCTACTACAGCAAGTATTTAAGTGAAGCAGATTATTATTACAATGAAAAAGATAAAACATCCTTCCGCTTGTTAAGGTTTCTGAAATTTGAAAATGTGCAAGCATATTTCATTAAAATGGAATCTTCATTATTAGAAGGGAAACTTTATGAAATTGTATTAAAGGACTATGAATACGCGGTTCTTCATTCCAAAAGCTTATGGTTGTTGGATGTGCTTAAAAAAGAAGAGGTATTTTCAGAAAAAA
>CAZTXR010000255.1:0-2828 GCA_964617605.1 uncultured Clostridia bacterium
TGATGTTGAAACTTCAGAGCTTTTTTCCATTGAAAATACTCATTATATCAAGGTAAAAATACAGGACTTAATGTTGCATTATGAATATATTTATGAAGGGAGCGTTGAAGATAAGCCTACTGCCTTCACAGCATATACAGACAGAGATTTAAACAACATAGAAAAAGAAATAAGCGGCGTTTATTATGAAATATGGAGATGTGAAAAGGGTGATTATAAAAGAATTCTTTATAACATGGAGGATGTTTTATATAGCCGGGATGATGATAAAATCATAATAGACGGAGCCTACAATTCATATATTATAAAATTAGGCTCTGGCAAGGATGAAAAAGAAAAAATTTTATATGAATGCTATTATACTGATATTCTAAACAGCGATAAGGGAGATTACACCTGCTATATAAATAATTTTTTCTCTGTTTGTGTTGTTGATAATAAAAACAATGAAATCATTTTGAATAAATATATAGATTTATGGAATGAGTTTTCAAATGAAGATTTCATATTAGATAATAACAGAGTTTTGTTTCCAACAAGAATTTATATTAATGACAAGGGATGGATTAAAGATTCCAACATGGCATATTTTTTTAACCATGACTTGTCATATGTATTTTTTGTCATAGATATAGATAATAGAATTGTATCACAGCCAAACTTCACTAGAGGCGGAGGTTATGAGAGCTATGTTGATAAAGATAAGGGATATATAGTATCTGGCGATACATTCTATGCATTGGATACAGATACTTATATGGTGGAGCATTTGAAGAAACAATATAATTATCTTTATTTGATTAACTTATATACATCAGAAAAATTCGAAATAGCAAAAACAATCAGAACAAAATTCGAGTTTAATATAGAAGATGAAAATACTATAAGCTATATTGCAAGCTCAGGTGAGAGGGTATCTGTAGATATATCAGATATGATAGGAAAGGAACGCTCTCATATAAGGGATGGATTTAAAGATTCACTGCATTCTCAATTAAATCTAAATGAAGATGACAATATAAATATTCATATATTTAATGATACTGTTTATGCTCTTGCAGGTGATGGTGAAAATAAAATGCTGATCCAATATAACAAAGACAAGAAGGCAAATATTATTGCCGATAAGCTTAATGATATAAATTTCAGTGAGTTTAATAAATACATAAGCTTATACAGTAAAAATGGCAATATTGTAGTGCTTGATAAAAACGGCAATAAATATTTTGAAGACAATGTGTTTAATTACATTTCAAATAATGATACAGCAATAGAGCTTGGGGCTACAGTATGGGGTAAAAATAATGATAGCCTCTATATATTGACTAAAAAGGACGACAGACTGAGCAATATTTTCGAAATTAATATGACAGATAAATCTATCCGTGATTTGGCTAAAGATATTGATTGCAGATATGAGAATTTGTACATAGATGTATCAGAAGGTTATGTAGTTTACAGCACCTTTCCCGGTCCTGTATTTTATTACTATGAGAAAGAAGTAAATGAAGATGTAGTTTTATACGTCAAATATTTTACCGGCGAAAAAGCAGAAATAGCACGTGTAAAAGGTGAAAGTATAAATTTCTATATATTTAACAATAAGCTTGAATATTATTGCAGGGAAAATGATGATGTTGAAGGTACCTATAACCTTGTCGGGGACATAGCGGCCAACTTATTGCAGGAACAAGAAGATATCCCACAAGAACAACAATTTTTATTAAATGGAATTTCACTGACAAAAGATATTATAAGAAGTGTTTACAGGGATAATAAAGGGGAAAAAAACTATACTTATGAAGTTTTATTATTCTCACTTGCTGTAAATGATGATGAAAATAATTTGTATAAAGGGTATTTTCCTTTTGATGAAAATAAGGGTGCTTTCATATTTCCATTAGATAAATCAAATGAAGTTTTAGCTCAAGTTTTTGGTGAAAGGGAATACTCTTTTAAAGAAGATTTAAATCATGATGAAGAATCTGATGTCTATTACAAAAACTTAGATTCTGGTTGGAATACTGCCTACAGGGCAGAAAATGTCACAGCTGATATAAGTGATGATAAATCAAAATTATACACACAATTTGAACTGATAAACCAGTGGTATGATGTAGACGGAGACCCGGTACCGACTGCAGTTGCAGAATGTCAAATAACATATTCAATAATTGCAGGTACCGAGAAAAGTTATTTGCAGTTTGAAAACATGGAAATTGTAAAGAAATTAAAATGACAAGGGGACGGGGTTGCCGTCATCTTTATTTATTATGAAACAGATTTATAATAAATCGTCTGATTATCAGGAGGGGATTAAGACAATGATTAACATAGATTATGAAATTATAAGCTTTATGAAGAATAAATGGTTTTTAAAATTGTGTATTATCAGCTTATTATTGATATTTCTATTATGCTCATGCAATAAAAATAAAGTTATTGATAATATTGATGCAGTAAACAAGGGCGATAACATTTTAGAAAATATTACAAATACAAACGTAGAAGAAGTCTTAACAAAGGTAAAAGATGAGCTTAAGATTTTAAGCGGGGTAGAAAATATTGAGACCTCAAAGCTTTTTTGTTTTGATAATATTTATTATATCAATGTGAAAAGAAATGCTGATTTCTATGGATTATGGAGATATGAAAACGGGGATTTAAAAAGAATCCTTCATAAAGTGGAAGATGTCGTTCATAATCGGGATGATGATAAAATAATTATAAATGGACCGCACAATTCATACATTATAAAATTAGGCACTGACATTGATGGTAAAGAAAAGGTTTTATATGAATGCTATTATACAGATATATTAAACAGT
>CAZTXR010000256.1:0-2793 GCA_964617605.1 uncultured Clostridia bacterium
AATATATTTCTTTGGGAGTACCCTCCATGTGTACCTTCCCCTTAGATAATACGATTACCCTTTCCACTAACTTTGCAATATCCTCCATACTGTGAGATACCAGTACAACAGTAACCTTAGATTTCTCATGCAGCTTTTTTATTTGGGAGAAAATTTCATTCCTTCCTGCAGGGTCCAGCCCTGCTGTAGGCTCATCCAAAATAAGATAGTCAGGTTTCATTGCAAGAACACCTGCAATTGCAACCCTTCTTTTTTGTCCTCCCGATAAATCAAAGGGAGATGCATCTTTTATTTTCTTATAGTTAAATCCAACCAACTCTAATGCCTCTTTAACTCTGTAATCAATTTCTTCCTGAGAAAGATTTAAATTCATGGGACCAAAAGCTACATCCTTTGCTACTGTTTCCTCAAAAAGCTGATATTCCGGATATTGAAATACTAACCCGACTGTTTGACGAATTTGTTTAAGTTTTTTCTTGTCTTGCCCAACTATGGTTCCATCAACCGTAACACTGCCTTCCGTAGCCGGTTCAAGACCATTAAACAATTGTATCAATGTGGATTTGCCTGAACCTGTATGTCCGATTATCCCCACGAATTCACCCTGATTGATGTTAATATTCACATCATCCAATGCCAAAGTTCTGAAGGGAGTACCTTCGCTATATACATATTTAATGTTTTCTGTTGTTATTGACATAATATGTCCACCAATTCCTTTACATCAATTATATCAGGGGGTAAATTCAGCCCGGCTTTAATAAGTTCCTGAGCTAACTCTGTCACCTGAGGGACATCCAAACCAAATCTTTTTATTTCATCAACGTTTCTGAAAACTTCCTTTGGACTTCCATCCAACTTAATATTTCCTTTATCCATAACAAGGACCCTGTCAGCTTGAACTGCCTCGTCCATGTAGTGAGTAATAAGCAATATTGTTTTCCCTTGAGCATTAAGCTTTTTTAATGTTTCCATTACTTCTCTTCTGCCGGATGGGTCCAACATTGCAGTGGGCTCATCCAAAATTATACAGTCTGAATTTAAAGCTAATATACCTGCAATGGCAATTCTTTGTTTTTGACCGCCGGACAAAAGATGCGGGGGTCTTTTCCTGTATTCATACATACCTACCGTATTCAAAGCATCATCGACCCTCCGTCTTATTTCTGAAGGCTCCACTCCTTGGTTTTCAGGCCCGAAAGCAATATCTTCCTCAACTATTGTTGCAACAAGCTGATTATCAGGATTTTGAAATACCATGCCCGCTGTCTGCCTTATATCCCATAGCTTGGTATCATCAGAAGTATCCATGCCCTTAACAAGAATCCTGCCTTCCGTAGGAAGCAAAATTGAGTTAATCAATTTAGCCAAGGTCGATTTCCCTGAACCGTTATGGCCGATAATTGCAGTAAATTCACCCTTTTTTATATTAAGAGTAACGCCATCCACAACAAATGCTCCGTCATTATCATATTTAAATTTTACATTATCAATATTAATTATGTATTCTATCATTATACACCTGTACACCTGTAATTTCTATTTTCTGCGGCTTAAACCGCATTAAAATAATATCATCATTCACATTATTTTACAACATGGATTTTTAATAATTTGGGTTTTGGGGACGGTTCTTTTTGTTCTCAAGAACAAAAAGAACCGTCCCCAAAACTTCCAAAATTTCACAGACGCATCAGCGGTCCGTCAGGTTTAGAAATGTTTTTTTCTTCAATATTATTAACAAAGCAAAAATAATCGAAAAATTCTTGTGATATATCCTGTTCCTTCTCTTCACTTCTTAACTCTATTAAATCTTTTAAAATTTGAGCCATCCATATATTATCAAAATAACGATATCTGCCTGAATTCCAGGTTATGTTGTTTTGATATTTGCTATTTGCATAGTATTTCCAAAAAGGCATTTTCTTATATTCATCTTCACTAAGTTTAATCTTGTAGTCTGTATGTGCAGGAATGTACCCATCTTCACAGAGCCTGCCGATAAACTTTTCATCAACCATGTATAGTCCTGCTATATATCTATCCTTTTCAGGCGAACCTAAATCCTTTGATGTTATAAGACAGGCACTGTTTTGATGAGCCCTGATCAATTTGTTGATTTTACCCTTATTGACACCGCTTTTTATAGTACCGGTAAATATATTCCAGTCTGTAAAAATATTATCTAATTCCTCTGCATCACAATTAAAAGCTAATTGTGAACTGTCATGGATTTTATGACTCTTTACTAATTTTTTTATTCTTTCCATGCGCTGTTGTTCTTCAAATACCTGGGCTTTTTCTTTTTCAATTTTATCTTCTTCTATTTTGCGTTCTTTTCTCTGTAATTGAAGAAGTTTTTCAACTGAATCAGCAGCTTTTTTCTCCACTAATTGCAGATAGCCGTCAAATGCATCCGGATATACGAATTTTTTATTGCCAGTTTTGAAATTTATTAACATGTAGGAATCATCACAATCAACTATATTGCCTTTTCCGAAACATTTATGCAAAACCTGTTTATTAGTTAAATCCATTATATTTCCACCCTCCTATTAACACACTCTTCTGATAATTTATTATATCATACAAAGAATAGTTTTGCAAATTTATGATTGACAGACCTGTATTATAGGTTGTATACTGTAAGATTTGCTAATATAACAGATATAAAATCAAAGACGGTTCATTTTGATTGAAATCAATCAAAATGAACCGTCCCCATTTATAGCACTTTATCTATACTAATTCAATTATCGCCATTTCTGCTCCATCGCCTCTGCGTGGTCCCAA
>CAZTXR010000257.1:0-2773 GCA_964617605.1 uncultured Clostridia bacterium
TTGTCATTCTGAACCGAAGGTGAAGAATCTCATATATATATTAATCATATTAAATTCAGGAGGGTAAAATGAAAGTATTTATAAGTGTAGACATTGAAGGAATCACAGGAGTTACCGATTGGAGCGAAACAGAGCTTGGCAATCATGATTACAAACAATTTGCAGAGCAAATGACAAGAGAAACTGTTGCTGCCTGCGAAGGAGCTATTGCCATGGGAGCAAAAGAAATATTTATAAAAGATGCCCATGACTCAGGAAGAAACATAGATATTACAAAGATTCCAAGATGTGCTAAATTGCTCAGAGGATGGTCTTGCACACCGGATTCCATGGTAGCAGGATTAGATGAAACATATGATGCTGCAATATTTATAGGGTATCATTCAGGTTCAGGCTACGATGGAAATCCATTATCTCATACAATGAACGGAGGCAATAATTATTTTAAAGTAAACGGTGAAATAGGTTCAGAATTTCTAATCAACTCCTACCTGGCAGCAAATCACGGGGTACCGGTTGTATTTTTAAGCGGTGATAAAACGTTGTGTGAAACAGCCAAAAAATTTAACAAGGGAATCGAAACAGTAGCTGTCAAAGAAGGATTAGGCGAAGCTACAATCAGCCTGAATCCTGAATTATCATGCGAATTGATTAAGGAGGGTGTAAAAAATTCTCTTAAACATATTTCCTCCTGTAAGATAGATATTCCTGAAAAATTAGAAGTAGAAATCAGCTTCAAGGACCATCCCAGGGCAAAAAAAGCATCATTCTATCCGGGTGTTACACAAACAGGACCCTATACAGTAAAATACACAGCTAAAGATATAGATGAATTTTCCATAACAAGAATGTTCATCCTATAAGCGGGACTGTGGGGACGTATACGAAAGCGAGAAAAAAGAATGTTTAGAGATATGAGAAGAATAAAACAATTATTATCAACTGAGGATACATCAGCAGTATTGAAAAGATGCACAAACGGAGTTATGGCATGCATGGGAGACGAAGATTACCCATATGCTGTTCCTGTAAACTATGTTTACAGCAATGATAAAATCTACTTTCATTCCGGAAAGGAAGGACACAAGATAGATTCAATCAAAAAAAATCCAAAGGTATCTTTTGCTGTGGTGGATGAAGATACCATAGTAAGCAAAGAATACACTTCGTATTTTCGCAGCGTTATAGCTTTTGGCAAGGCAAGAATTGCAGAAGGTGACGAATGGTTTGAAGGATTTAGAGCTTTGGTTGAAAAATACTCGGGAGAACTGCCTAAGGAAGCTACAGAAAAGGAAATCAAGGGTTGCAGCCGCTCCCATATTATTGCAATAGACATCGACCACATAACAGGCAAGGAAGCTATCGAATTTGTCAATGCAAAAAAATAACAGGAATTATTATGCTTGAAAAGGGACTAATCACGGAAGTTGAAATTATAGATATAAATCACACAGGTCAAGGTCTTGCTAAAATTGACAATTTTGTTGTCTTTATAAATGGCGCAATAACAGGAGATAGAGTAAAAATCATAATTACGGATTCAAAAAAAAATTACGCCACAGGGAAAATTATTGATATTGTAAAACCTTCGAAAAAAAGAATTTCTCACCCCTGCAAATATTTTGAGCAATGCGGCGGCTGCCAGCTTATGCACATGGATTACAAGGAGCAGTTAACATATAAGAAAAACAGGCTGATCAATGAATTTAAAAGAGCCAAGGTTAACTTTAACGAATTATTTGTAAATGAAACTATGGGTATGGATGACCCCTACAGATACAGAAATAAGACAGCATTTTCAGTAAGTTCGAAAAATAATAAAATTCAAATCGGCCCCTACCGGCAGGGCACCTATGATACCGTTGATATTGATGCCTGTTTGTTGCAAACAAAGGACTCGGACTATCTTATAAAAGTACTTAAGGTTCTCCTGGAAAAATACAAGATTTCGGCTTATGACAATAAAACCGGAAAAGGAATCATAAGAAATATTGTAATAAGAAATAACAGGGCAAATGAATTAATGCTTATAATGGTCACCACTGCCGAGAATTTTCAAAACAAGGATTTGCTTGTTGAGGAACTATTATCTTTGTGTCCGAATATTAAGACTATAGTTCAAAATATAAATGACAAAGTTACTAATTTAGCAATGGGGAGAAAAAACATTACCCTTTATGGTCAAGGTACAATCGTTGATATGATTGATGACTTAACTTTCACCATATCACCCGAAACATTCTTCCAAATCAATCCCCTACAAACAGAAAAACTCTATAAAACCGCCATTGAATATGCAAATATAGGTGAAGATGACATATGCTTCGACATTTATTGCGGCATAGGCACCATTTCCTTAATGGCGGCCAAGAGGGCAAAAAAGGTATACGGAGTTGAACTTGTAGAGCAATCAATTCTTAATGCAAAAGAAAACGCAAAGATAAATAATATTCGCAACACTGAATTCTATGCCGGAAAAGCGGAGCATATCCTGCCAAAGCTCTATAAGCAAAATATCAAAGCAGATATTATTATAGCAGATCCTCCGCGAATCGGCTGTGAAAAGCAGGTAATAGATACCATAATAAGCATGTCGCCATCAAAAGTTGTCTATGTATCCTGCAATCCATCAACCTTGGCAAGGGATATAAAACTCCTCGAACAGGGAGGCTACATCCTTAAAAAGGCCCAGCCCATAGACATGTTCCCCTGGAGCGTGCATACAGAAGTTGTAGTCCTGTTGCAGAAGAAGTAAAACGGTTAAATTATTAAA
>CAZTXR010000258.1:0-2760 GCA_964617605.1 uncultured Clostridia bacterium
GGAACAGCAATTGGATGTAATAGGCAGAACCTTTCATGACAGGATGTAGAAAATGACTGAGGGATATATTCATTCAATAGAATCATTAGGCACCTTGGATGGTCCCGGGCTAAGGATGATAGTGTTCTTTCAGGGTTGCAAATTAAGATGTCTGTATTGCCACAACCCTGATACTTGGAAATTAGGGACAGACCCAGATAATCATACAGTTGGAAAGATTGTTAAAGCTGAAGAGCTCGTTGAAAGGGCTAAAAGATATAAAACATATTTTAAGAAAGACAAGGGCGGCATAACCTTTTCAGGGGGAGAGCCTCTCTTGCAGGCTGAATTCTTGCTGGACTGCCTAAAGCTTTGCAAGGAAGAAGGTATCCATACTGTTATAGATACGTCGGGAGTGGGTTGTGGGGCTTACGATGAAATATTAAAGTATGCTGATTTGGTGATCCTTGATATAAAGCACGGGAACCCTGAAAAATATAAGAAAATAACAGGCAAAGACATAAGTTCTTATTTAAAGTTTAAAGAGGCCCTTATAAAAAATAAAACCCAGCTATGGCTTAAACATGTGGTTATGCCGGGATATGATACAAGGAATGATATGCAGGAGTTTGAAAAGGAAGCTAAAAGTTTTCCGGACAAGATGATACAAAAAGTGGAGCTCTTACCCTATCATATATTAGGTGTCTACAAATATGAAGAATTAAAAATCAAGTACAGATTAGAGGGCCTTCCGCCCCTGTCAAGGGACAAACTACAAGAACTTAAAAATTATATTGATTTGCCCAAACTTATAAGATAGGCAGATGCAGCCTAAACAAAATGATATAAAAAGGCTATTAGAAGTAAAACCGACCTCCAAAAATCAGATTTATCGGAGGTCGGTTTTTATATAATTCAGTCAGTTTTTTTATTGCTTTTCAGCTGCGAACACATATACATCTCCATTGATGTAGATATTATCAGGATTAGATTTATCAACATAGAGGCTGTTAAACAGCAACTTTACTTTTATGTCATTGTTTTGTTTTTCAATAGTAAGATTTTCTTGTGATATAGATTCTTTATAACCGCTGACTTCTTCTAACAAGCCGTCTATAAAATCCATAAGCGGAATTTCCATAAGCGTATTTTCTTCAAGCTTGATTAAGAAGGTCAAGTTGCCCTTATCATCAGATTGCTGCATAATTTTATAGGTCTTGCCGCTTAGTTCAAAGGAGCTCATTTCAATAGAAGATTTCCTATTGTTATAAACATTGATTCTGAAAAAGAGGTCAAATCCCTCCACACTGATAACTTCGTTTATATCAAGGGTTGCATTTAAGAAAACTTGTTCTTCATCAATTGGGTAATCCCAGCCATAGTATTGTTCAAATCCATACAAGTTTTTAAAATTTGCATAGTAATTTTCAATATTTTCAGCCGGATACCAGGATATACCGTCCAAATAACCCATATCGTGCAGATAATTTGATATATTGGTTATTTCATACTTATCGTCATCTGATAAATTTGACCTTTTTACAATTTCATTGTTTATCAACATATTGTTTTTTGACAGTATTTCCACTAATCTGCCTTGCTGGCTGTTTTTTGAGATTGTAAAAGCATCTACAGGCGGTATTATTGAAATTAAAGCAAATAAGGCGGACAAAAGAACAATTGTGTTTGGATTTTTCCTTTTGTTAATCAAAAGCATCAGAGCGCAAACCAATGAGAATATTCCAAACAATACCACATAATATCTGGATTCGGTAAAGCCATAGGCTTCGATTCGTATATAGGCAGATACCATCTGCATCGCTACTAAGGGGATGAGTACCAGGGGGAAGAATTTTCTGTAGTAGACAGAAAAGTTATTTTTCAAATTTGAGCCCAAAATATAAATGAAATAACCTACCGCAGAATATCCCAATACCATAGGGCCTACCTGGCCTACCGGCCACACACCCGTTACTAAAATTTTTACAAAGTATATAACCAATACTGCAGTAAAAGCGCTTATAAGGGGTATGGTTATATAGGAAACCAAAATATCCAGGAATTTCGGATATGTGTATGAAATTTCCTTTTTGTGATTGTCGACTTCATCCTTAGAATTAAATTTCGGAAGCAGTGAAAGATAATAAGAAGGAGTAAAGAAAACAAAGATTATATTTGCCGCATGGGCATAGGCTTTATAATCAATATCATAAAGGAGTACATCTATTGCTCCCATTATGGCTGCAATACCAAGGTAGAGTACAATGCCGTACAAGATGGATGTAAAAGCTGCTTTGAAATGTGCCAGTGCCACATTACCAAAGTTCAATGTATTTTTTGCGGAGGGGAGATACAAATATGCCGCAAATAATGCAAAGGTTATAACCAACAAATGTATGACCATAAAGTTGGAAAATTTATCATCGGTCATAAAGTAAAAATATCCCGCTGCAAGAACAAGCGTTAATATATAAAATACTAATGTATATTTCTCCAACTTCTCAAATCTTTCCGACAGAAATTTCAATGCAGTTGCCAAAAATGCACCAAATATTCCTGCAAACATAATTCTTAACAATAAATCCTCATCAATATATGAATAATCCTCAATCATTATAAAGATTATTGCAGTCAACAATGCAAAAAATACAAGGGTCATAGGGAATCTGCTGACTGTTGTCTTGAGGTTAGTGCCTATATTTTTAATAAAGTTTTTTATTTTGCTCATTTTTTTCACCTCTTTCTATTTATGACGAATATCTTATTAATTTGTTCCAATGT
>CAZTXR010000259.1:0-2733 GCA_964617605.1 uncultured Clostridia bacterium
AATCAGGAGGCCATAAATTAGAAATAATAAATTACGCCTGTCGACTATAATTCTAACTATGCGATCCAATAAAATCACCTGCCGTTTCTAAGTTAATTATATCACTATTCCCTGAAATTGACAATAAAAATGATTGGGCCAGTAGAGACGGTACTTCGCTGTCCCGCATATTGACATAATGGCGGTATGTATATCTTATTATGAATTTATGAATATATGCTTTAATCAGGACCAAGGATGCAACTATGGGAAAATTGATTTATTTGAAAAAAGTTAAATTAAAAATTATTTGAAAAAAGATTAAAATAACTATTGCATTAATAAATTTAAGATGGTATATTGTATATGTTATTGATATTGATAATCATTATCAATAACATATATTTTTATAATGCGAGGAGGCAGGTATGGAAAATATTATAAGCAATATTCCTTTCACTAAATATTTAAATAAAAGAGATAGGTTGGACTCATCAGTGAAAAATTTGGCACAGGGCAGGATTAATACAAAATATACAATAAGAGAAATTAAAACAAATGATCAGGAGCTAAAGGATTTCTTGTTTACCTTGGGTTGTTACGAAGGGGAAATGGTAACCTTGATATCTGTGCTTGCTGAAAATTATGTGATTTCGGTAAAAGATGCAAGGTACAGCATTGATAAATATTTGGCTGAATCTATTATAATATAAATTGGAGGTTTTATGAATACTAGAGAAAATATTAAAGTTGCTTTAACGGGAAATCCTAACAGCGGCAAAACGACATTATTTAATGCATTAACAGGCAGACTTGAAAAAGTAGGCAACTGGGCCGGTGTAACCATCGAAAAAAAGGAAGGCGAAATTAAAAAAAACCTTAATAAAACAAATTTTCATATTACCGCTGTAGACCTTCCGGGTGCTTATTCAATGTCTCCATTTACATCCGAAGAAAGTATTACGAGCTCTTTTGTAAGGAACGAAAATCCGGATGCCATTATTAATATAGTTGATGCTACCAATTTAAGCAGAAGCTTATTTTTCACAACTCAACTTCTTGAATTGGGAATACCGGTAGTGGTTGCGCTAAATAAAAGTGACTTGACAAAGAAGAGAAATACTAAAATAGACCTAAAGAAATTATCCAAATTATTAGGATGCCCTGTTGTTGAAACAGTGTCGACAAAAACAAGCAATAACGGCTTGGAAGAACTTATTCTTAAAGTTGCTGAGATTAAGGGTCAAACTCAGATGTCTCCATACAAGGGGGGCATAGATTTAACAGATAAAAATTCGGCAGAAGCATCGGATAAGGAAAGGTATAAATTTGTAAAGGAAATAGTTTCTCAGGTAGAAATAAGGGAAGTGAACAGCAGCAGTCAAACAAGACAGGATGCCGTAGATAGAATTATAGCTCATAAGTGGCTGGGTATCCCGATTTTTGCGCTTATAATGTGGGCGGTTTTCTCAATTTCACAAACACACCTGGGACCATTTTTGGCCGATACACTTGTGGGCTGGATTGATTTATTGTATGTATGGGTTGAAGGATTGATATCAGATGGCACATCACCTGTATTAGCCTCAATTTTGTTAGATGGAATTATTGGCGGAGTTGGAGCTGTTGTTGGATTCCTGCCTTTAATAATGACCTTGTTTTTCCTTTTGGCACTTCTTGAAGACTGTGGTTACATGGCAAGAGTTGCGGTTGTAATGGATAGATTTTTCAAAAAGGTAGGTTTATCCGGCAAATCAATTATTCCTATGATTATAGGAACAGGATGTGCTATTCCCGGTGTTATGGCAACCAGGACTATTAAGAATGAAAGACAAAGAAGAACAACTGCCATGCTTACGCCTTTTATGCCATGCGGCGCTAAGCTGCCGGTTATTGCCTTATTTGCAGGTGCATTTTTTAATGACGCAGCATGGGTAGGAACTTTAATGTATTTTGTAGGTATCGGGATTATAATATTTGGGGCTTTGCTGGTATCAAGGATAACAGGCGAGAAAAACGCAAGATCTTTCTTCATCATGGAGCTGCCGGAATATAGGTTCCCAAGTATCAAAAGAGCGGTAATTTCTATGTTTTCACGAGCAAAGGCATTTATTGTCAAGGCGGGTACCATTATTTTGCTTTGCAATGCAGCAGTGCAAATTATGCAGACCTTTAATTGGCAATTCCAGGTAGTTGCTGAGGGTGCAGAAAATACAAGTATTTTAGCAAGCATAGCATCACCCTTTGCCTTCCTCTTAATACCTTTAGGATTTGGCATATGGCAATTGGCGGCAGCGGCTATTACAGGCTTTATTGCAAAAGAGAATGTTGTGGGTACCTTAGCTGTTGTATATGGCATAACAAACTTTATAGATGTGGAAGAATTAGTTATGGTTTCCGGAGGCTCAACTGTTGCAGGCATCATCGGTTTAACACCTGTAGCTGCATTGGCATACCTCATGTTCAATTTGTTTACACCACCTTGTTTCGCCGCTATAGGTGCCATGAATTCAGAGATGGAAGATAAAAAGTGGTTAATGGGAGGGGTTGCCTTCCAGTTCGGCATGGGGTATGTAGTGTCCTTCATTACTTACCAAGCAGGAACCTTTGTAACAACAGGCGCTGTTGGAGCAGGTTTCTTGCCCGGATTAATTGCTGTGGCAGGCATGATTGCATTGACCGCATATTTTGTAAAAAAGGGCAATGAAAAATCTGAAAGAAAATTTGCAGTAAGCGTATAGGAGGCAGCATATG
>CAZTXR010000260.1:0-2685 GCA_964617605.1 uncultured Clostridia bacterium
TTAAAAATATTAATTGATATAAGTAAATTCTTATGCTATAATTTTATTGAATTATCCAAATAATTATTTTTTTGATAGAATATTTATGTATAATATGAAGGATTAAGGAATGAAAAATTATAGGCTTGATGTATATTTGCATGACAAGGGTTATGCTGACAGCCGCGAAAAATCAAAGCAGCTAATTTTAAATAATTCCGTATATGTGGATGATAAATTAATAACAAAAGCATCATATATGGTTAATGATGATCTTAATATTAAGATTACCAATACTCTTAAATATGTTAGCAGAGGTTATATAAAAATAGAAAAAGCTATGCAAGTGTTTAATTTAAACATAGAAAACAAAACTGCAGCAGATATTGGTGCTTCTACCGGAGGATTTACAGACTATCTGCTAAAGCATGGAGCAAAAAATGTTTATGCTATTGATGTTGGTAATAATCAGCTTCATAATTCTTTAAAAGATAATCCCAAAGTTATAAATTTAGAAAATACAAATTTCAGATACATTGATACATCTGTATTTACTGATATAGACCTTGTAACTGTTGATGTTTCATTTATTTCTTTGCAATATATTTTACCTAAAATTGTCGAAATTAGTCATGAAAATACGGATATTGTCATATTGATTAAACCACAGTTTGAAGCAGGAAGGCAAAACATTGGGAAAAAGGGTATTATTAAAGATAAAAAAGTTCACTTGGAAGTTCTTAATAATTTAAAGAAATATTTTGATGAAAATAATATTTCTTTAATTAATATTGATTATTCTCCCATAAAGGGCACATCAGGCAATATAGAATACCTTGCACATTTAAAAATGAAAGGTTTTTCAAATGAATTTAATTTCAAAGACCTAATAGATAGGGCTTTTGAAATATTATAAAAAATAAGAGGTGGCAAATGAAAAAATATACCAGACAAACAAAGATTTTAGAGTTGATTTCTAAAAGCGAAGTTGAAACACAGGAGGAATTAGCCGAAGGTCTGAAGGCTATGGGTATTGATGTAACTCAAGCTACGATATCAAGGGACATTAAAGAGCTTAGACTTGTAAAAGTTATGTCCAAAAACGGAAAGTACAAATATGCTACAATAGGACAAAGTCAGGAGGGAATAACAGACAGACTAAATAAGATATTCGAAAATTCTGTAGTTTCTATTGACAATGCAATGAACATTATTGTAATTAAAACAATTCCCGGGGCTGCTCAAATATGTGCATCTGCCATTGATTATATGGGGGTAGACGAGGTAGTTGGAACCTTGGCCGGAGATGATAATGTGTTTGTAGCTATACGAGATTTGGAAAGTGTTGATTATGTGTTGCAGGAATTTAAAAAGAATATAAGATAATGGTGATAATATGCTGCTTAGTTTAAATATAAGCAATTTTGCAGTATTTGAAAATATATCTGTTAATTTTGACTCCGGTTTTAATGTTGTTACCGGAGAAACCGGCTCGGGAAAATCAGTATTGATTGATGCCATACAACTTATTTTAGGTGAGAAGGCCTCAAAAGATTTAATAAGAAAAGGAAAAAGCTCAGCTTTTATTGAGGGAATTTTTGATATTTCAGATAATGATAACCTTTGCGAATTGCTTAATGATCTTAATATAGAAATTGATAATGAAGATTTTTTGATTATATCAAGGGAATTATTGGATAAGGGAAAAAGTATCAATAAGATTAACCAAAGAACAGTTCCATTAAATACTATTAAAACAATAGGCAGTTTTTTAATTGACATCTATGGGCAGTTCGGTCATGAAAGCTTATTTAAAAAAGAAAATCATATTAAATTACTTGATAGCCTTATTCAAAAAGAATTATCACCTGTATTTGAGAAATATCTTGATTTATTTAATAGATTTAATAAATTAAATAGTGAAATTATTATTTTAAGAGAAAAGCTATTAAATAAAGATAATAAAATTGAACAGCTTAATTATGAAATCAATGAAATTGAAGACGCGGGTCTTAAGGAATTTGAAGAAGAAGAACTGCTTAAAAAAATCAAAATGCTTTCAAATGTGCAGGAAATAAAAAAATATCTGTATGAAGCTATTCACTTGATAAACGACGACAACTTAAACAAGAGTTACAGCATTTTAAATAAAATTCAAAACTATGACGAAAGGTTAGAGAGCTTTCTGCCAAGGCTTGATATTCAATTGGAAGAATTGAAATTGCTTTCTTATGACTTAAGGGATTATTCTGATAATCTGGATATTGATGAAAGTGAATTGAATAATATAGAAAATAGAATGTCTTTAATTAATCGCTTAAAAAGAAAGTATGGTTTTTCTGTCGATAAGATAAATGAATACAAACATTCATGCAATGAAGAATTAAATTTGTTGTTACAAGCAGATAACAAGTTAAATTCCTTAGTTATGGAAAAAAACGAAATTAGTAAATCATTGAACGAATACGCCGTTATTATATCAAAGGCAAGAAAGGATGCTGCAGGATTTCTTGAAAAACAAATATTAATGGAATTAAATGATTTAAATATGAAAAATATTAAATTTAAAGTTAACCTGCAAAAAAAGGACCTTTCTTTGGATGGAGTTGATAATGTAGAATTTTTAATTTCAACTAATGTAGGAAGTGACTTAAATTCTGTTCAAAAGATAGTTTCCGGAGGGGAAGCATCAAGAATTATGCTTGC
>CAZTXR010000261.1:0-2675 GCA_964617605.1 uncultured Clostridia bacterium
CTATCTTATTAGTTTCTATGATGTACCGTGGTCTCTTACAGTTGTTGCCAACGGTAAATTGTATGAGTAGTGGCAGATTGCGTGGCACTTTCCTGTCAAACCGCTACGCAGTTTGAGCGGGCTACAAACCTTGATATTTAGCACTTTTCCTGCCATTACTTATACAAAATGTTAGCGAAAGTACATTATTCATCTTCTGTGTGGTTTAATCAATAATATGAAGTAACCAAATCCTAAATAAATTAAGACAATGATTATAAATATCATATATGTAATTGCATCATATTCTTGAAAATCCAATCTAATCCCATCAATTATTGAAAAGAGCAACCACACTAAATAAAACAAATACAACGATACAAATAGTATCCATCCTACTACATCATTTCTAATTATTTGGTAAAGCAAAATCAAAGAAGGAATAATCCAGAAGTATAAATAAGGAACACCTATTGAACTATTAGATTTTAAAATTGAAAATCCATCTTTGAATGAAAGAAAGTTTACTAATAGGAGTATTACTAGATAAAAAAATCTTTGAAATCCTCTCCGTTTTACTAATGTTAATATTTTGCTCATATTAAAATCTTTTAAAGTTCCATCTGCGAATATCTATATTGCGAACATGACTGTAATTGGAATATGTACTACCCGTTGAATAGTTTTTATAAAAGTCAGCGGCAGGAATGTAAATCGCTTTTTCAATATGTTGACCAGTATAAAACATTGATTGAGGATTACCTGCATCAAAAATTCTACTGGCTCCAGGCACTTTGTTCATTACCCCTGAATTTCCTTGTACAATGCCCATTACACCAATATCATTAGTAGGACTCAAAACTACTTGGGCATGTCTAGCGATATTGTTGTCTTGATACCTATTTAAAATAATGTCCCCTGTTGTCGCACTATTTATGTCAATACCATAAGCATTTGCAGAATTTTGTAAATCCCTTGCACCAGTAAAAGTGAGTACATCATTCTTAAATGTTGCCATATCTGTATAATTATCAGACCTTGCATCAAATGTACCCTCACCGTTAACAATCGTTACTGGAAGACCGTTTTGACTTGCATAATCAATTAATAATGACAGGGAAAAATCTTCACATGTATAACTATCCCCATTTTTTATATATTGTTGTGCCTGAGTGCCAACAAAGTCTATGTAACCTTGAATATAATCAGCATTCCATTGATTATTAATAGTCCAAGCACTATCTCCATTTATATCAATATTTAAAATCGGATTGTTTAAAGCATAATGATATGGGGAATGTGAAGGGTATTTTTCTGCAAATCTATCAATTGACCACCATTTCAAGGCTAATGGATTTAGCTGAACGGCTCTAATTACACTATTTTCCGAACTGAAAAATGATAATATGAGCCTATCTTCATCTAATTCAATAAATTCCACAGAGTCATTAACATTCGGATTATATACTCTGTAGTTTGTTTCGGGTAGTTTTAACATTCTTTTATCTTTCAATTCTGGTGCAAAGCTGTCAAAAGGTGTTTGGGCAAATACATAATTTATTGCTAACAGACAACCAAATAATATTGAAAAAATCGTTTTCATAATTTAGAAGTTTTATTTATTGTTTTTTATTTCCATTACTTTTAGTTCATATTGTTCAGGAGTTAAGTGAGATAACCCAATCTCTGCAAGAAAAAGCCTTGTCTGTTCCATTTCCTCAAACATTTCTTGAAGTTTAGGGAATTGAGGAACTTTTGAATAATCAGAAATCCCGACTTTTTCCATTTCAGTATCAAGAAAATGCTTTTGGTCATTAAGTTTCCATATTTGGAAGTTGCTATTTGGATAATATTCAATTCCTTTTTGATAGCAAGTATGAACAAACTTATCTGAATATACTCCAAATGCTTTTTCGTAATAAGACAATAGGTCAAGAATGCAAAGTGCAATAGATTCCTTTTCGTCAAGTGGCTTTAGATATAAACCACTCATTATTCCTGCGTCCGAAATATTAAAAGATTCTATCAGAAAACTTGTCCGTGAGAATGTGCCACTTGTCATTTCAAGATTCCACCAATTTCCTTTTTCGTCTTTATGCTTTATGAATACATGCATTGGTGCCGTGGCTAAAAATGCTTCGACATTCAATTCGTTTGCAAGTATTTTATACAAGTAAGGCAAAGAATGACAATTACCATAATGTGTTTTAAGGAGATTTGAAACCGTGAAACTTATAAAATCGCTGTCTCCCATAAAGTTTTCATAATCGTAAGTGTATGGGAAATTATTATTCTCTGGAATGCTGTCAGACATATAGGTGAAAATTGCCCAATTTCCTGCGGTTTTATATCCGTTCAGTCCTTTCCTTGCAATCATTTGCTTTAGGATTTGAGTTATCCTATTAATCTCTGAATTAAAATCATTCCAATCCAGTTGTCCATTGTAATACGCATTTTCGGTCAAGAATACGGCTCTTTTGAAATCAAGCGGTTTCTTTCCGTCTAACATTTCACTCATTTCTTGGATTGCTATATCAAATTTTTCTTTTTGATTTTGAGCTATCAGAATATTTGAAATCAGTCCAAGTGTTAATATTATAATTGTTCGTTTCATAGTTGTACTGTCGTTCTTTGTATTTTCGCTAACGTGCTGCAATATGAAACGATGGGGAGTGCGGGCTACATCATTGTCAGCC
>CAZTXR010000262.1:0-2650 GCA_964617605.1 uncultured Clostridia bacterium
TTTATACAATTAATCCATTGTTCTTATTGGTTCCTGTTATTACAATCGGAGCTGTTGCCTTGAAGATACCTGCTATACCGGGACTTCTTTTGGGAGTTGTTCTTGGAGCATTCTGCATGATATTCCAAGGTTCGGATTTAGGAACTATTTTAGGTACTGTCCACTATGGAGTTGAAGCTGCATCAGGTCATGCAATGGTTGATGAATTGTTATCAGGCGGTGGTATGGACTCAATGATGTGGACTATTTCATTGATTATGTGTGCCCTTACATTTGGCGGCGTTCTTGAAGTAACAGGTATGATGGCTAAAATTGCAACTACAATGCTTGATAAAGCAAAGAGCACTGGCTCATTAGTTTTAGTTACAGTATTATCTTGTTTATTCGTAAACGTATTGTGCGCAGACCAATATTTAGGTATTGCTTTACCGGGTAAAATGTTTAAAGATGCTTACGCAGAAAGGGGTTTGGCTCCAAGAAACCTATCACGAGCCCTCGAAGATTCAGGCACGGTTACATCGGCGCTTGTTCCATGGAACACATGCGGTGCCACAATGTCTTCCTTCTTGGGAGTGTCAACATTTGCATATGCACCCTTTGCATTCTTCAACTTGTTAAGCCCTATAGTATCAGTTATTTACGGATACACAGGATTCTCAATCATGACAATGGAAGAAGACCCTGCATCTCCGGAATATAAACATAAAATGAAGCTTAAGAAATCAAGTAAAGAATTAGCAGAATATATAGCAAATTATGAAGCTAAAGCAAGATTAGCAGACTAAAACATGTATTTTTAAACCTTGCAGGTAACTGCAAGGTTTTTTTCAAATAATTTTTATCATATTGATAATGGGGGATGATTGTTTGGATGCAGATTATATGTTTAAAGGGGAATTAAACAAATTATCAGAAAATGAAGATTATATTGAATCCTTCAGGGATAAATTTTTAAAAGATATTAACAATACTAAGCAGTACAAGCATAAAATTGATGAATTGTTGAGATATTCAAAACAAAATAATTTATACAGGTCAGAAGCATGGGGCTATTATTATTTTGGCTGGTATAATTTTGATATTTCGGAGTATGAAGAAGCAGTAAATAATTTTTTGGCTGCTTATGATTTGTTTGAAAAACACAGTAAATATGATTTACCCTATGCCTGCAACGGTTTTACAAATGTATACTGCCAGATGGGACAGTATAAATTGGCAAATGAATGGGGTTTAAAGGGAATTTCCTTCTGCGAAGAAAACAAAAATGATAATGCAATGATTATTTTGCTCCTTAATACTTGTATTAATTATATTCAAATGGAGTATTATGACAAAGCTTTAGATATTGTGGAAAGCATAGAAGGAATGGACAGCCATTTAACAGCTTTACAAAAAATTTCATATATGTTGTCGGTTGCAGAAATAGATATAAATATGGGAGACCCGGATTCAGCCTTAAGAATAATTGATGAAGCCATGATAATTGAGTCAAATAACCATCTAAATACTGATATAAGCGAAATGTTTAAGCTTATGGGCATGGCTTATATGAAAAAAGGTCAATATGCATTAGCTGAGAAACAGTTTGAGAAATCTTATAATTTTTGTATTGATAATGATTTAATATATGAAAAATGTTCTACCATGCTGCAGTGGTCAAAATTGTCTATAATTACTGAAAAATACGTTCAGGCAATGGAATTGTTAGACCAAGTGGTTGTAATCAGTTCGTTAAATAAGTATAATCCAATAATAAGAGAAGCATTTTATTCA
The DNA here is from genome assembly GCA_964617605.1 of uncultured Clostridia bacterium. GTDB lineage: Bacteria > Bacillota > Clostridia > Tissierellales > Sedimentibacteraceae > Sedimentibacter. Next base: position 1,774 of record CAZTXR010000262.1, read on the forward strand.
TTGTATACCATATATAAAAAGAAAAATGAAACGGATAAAGCATTGCATTTCCTTGAAAGATACATAAAGGTTGATGATGAAATGTACGATTATGAGCAAAGTCAGCTTGTGGCTAAGATGAATTTAAACAATACAAAAAGAGTGGCTGAACAGTACAAAAAGTTAGCAACATTCGACAGTTTGACAAAATTCTATACTAAATCGGCAATACTTAAGCTTGGGGATAAGGTCTTCGATAATTATAGGAACAAGAAGCAAAAATTCAGTTTAATCATGATGGATTTGGATGATTTTAAAATTGTAAATGATACATACGGACACATTTATGGGGACAAGGCACTAAGCCTTGTTGCAGAAACCATATCAAAATGTATACGAAATACTGATTTTATCGGACGCTTCGGCGGGGATGAATTTCTGCTCTTATGCCCGAATGCAGGACTTAAAGAGGCCTTGGATGTGGCTGAAAGAATAAGAACAACTATCGAAAAAGATTCATTTATGTTAGGTGATGGAATTATTGTAAATCTTACCATGAGTCTTGGGGTCCATGAATGTGACTCAGAGGATAAATTATTTACAGATACAGTAAAGAAGGCAGACAATGGTATGTATGCAGCAAAGCGGAAATCAAAAAACATTACTGTATGCGGATAATATGGGGGATAAAATTCTTTACGCAGTTAAAGATGCCCTAACCCTATTTTTCAGATGAAATTTTTCGCCATACTTGGGATGACAATAATATCTCATACAATATACAAATACATCATAATAAAGTGGCAGAAGGTTCCTGCCAAAACAAACAAATGAAACAATTCATGAAACCCAAACCATGGTTTATCTATGTTGGGTTTTTTTAAGCCGTAAATTACAC
>CAZTXR010000263.1:0-2644 GCA_964617605.1 uncultured Clostridia bacterium
TTTTTCAAAACCTTCAACCAATTCCACGGTCTTTGATGTGTCACCGATTAAAATACCCCCGGACAAAACTTTATTCTTAAAATACAATTTTATATAACTCTTTCTGTCATTCCCCTCATATGTTTCATAGTCTGCATTAGGATCAGAACCAATATCCCCGATAGAAAATACACTTGATCCAAAGGCATTTAATGTTGTAGAAGGAATAATAGTTGAGTATTTGTAATCTCCATTTAATACATTTATTCCCGCAGCCTTGCCCTGTTCAATTGCCTCACTCCACAGGGCATAGTTAATCCCGTTATATTCGGCACAGTCTCCGCAAGCATAAATATCCGGAAGAGCAGTTTCCATTTTTTCATTGACAACTATTGCTCTTTTTATTTCAATTCCCGTATTTTCAGCCATCTTTGTATTAGCCTTCACACCGGTTGAAACAATCACAAGCTCAGCATCCACAAACTCCCCGTTATCAAGCAAAATCCCTTTGACTGCCTCATTGCCGATGATTTCCTTCGTACCCACACCCTTAAGGAAGCTTACACCTGCATTTTTTACAATTTGCTCTAATATTTTAGATGCATCATGATCAAGCTGTCTTGGCAGAATTCTGTCAGCCATTTCTATAACAGTTACCCTAAGTCCTAAGTTCTTTAATTCATTGGCTGCCTCTAAGCCCAAGACTCCTCCGCCAATTACCGCACCTGTTTTCTTACCCTTGGCATACTCTTTGATTTCATTGCCATCCTTAGCATACCTCAAAGTAAATACGCCCTTTTTATCCTTTCCGGCAAATGGAGGTACAAAAACTTCCGCTCCGGATGCAATTATAAGCTTTGTATAAGGAATTTCCTCTTTATCTTCCAATATAACCTTCTTATTTTCAACATCAATTCTTTCAACAAGCTTGTTCAGCAAAATCTTTACATTGTTTTCCTCAAACCAATCATCACCTTTAATTGACATGGATTCAATTGTAATCCTGTCATCACTTAACATTTTTGAAAGCTGGGGTCTGAAATAACCCTTTACGCTCTCCTTAGACAATATGGTAACATCAGAAGCCTTGTTTCTTTTTCTTATTTCAACAGCAGCACCCATTCCGGCACCGCTGGCACCTATGATCAATATATTTTCCTTATCATCAGAAAACTTTGCTTCCTCAGCTTCTTCAACCTTAACAAAATATTTAGGCCCCACTCCGCAAACAGGGCATCTTTCAGGCGGCTCTGTCCCTTCGACAATTTCACCGCAAACATTGCATTTCCATTTATATGTTTGTTTCTCTTCTTTTATTATAGCTTTTTCTTCCTTTAACTCTTCAAATAATTCAGGGCCAACCCCACATACGGGACACCTTTCAGGAGGAGTTTCTCCTTCAACTACAGCACCGCAAATCAAGCATTTCCATTTCTTCATAGTTTTCTTCCTTTCAGGCTCTACAATATTTCCAAATTCAAGGCCAAATTCATAAGCTGCCTTTAGCTCTTCCTCTGTTGGTTTAAATCTGATTTTCAATCCTTCCCCTACAGTTTTAAGTCTTAACTGTTTCAAACGCTGCATAATATTGGGAACAGCTTCACCGCTCCAGCCATAAGAGCCAAAGGCCGATGCAAACTTACCCTTGTGGATTATCGGATTTAATCGGTACAAAATCTCCCAAATAGGCTCCAAAGCATCCCCGACCAAAGTAGGAGAACCAAATATCACCCCATCAGCATAGTAAATTCTTTCCATTACCTTATCTCTGTCCTCATAAACCATATCATACAGTTCAACGGTAATTCCTGCTTCCGCAATGCCCTTTTTGATTGTTTCAGCCAGTTGCCTTGTGTAACCGTAAGCCGAAACATAAGGAATCACAACTAATTTGCCTTCAAATGGTTTCTGAGCCATTGAGTATTTCTTAGATAGGTTAATAAATTTCCAGGGGTCCTCATCCAGTACCGGTCCATGCCCCGTACAAATCATGTCAATATCCAATCCTTCAATTTTTTCAATTGCTTCCAAGAAAAACTTCTTAAAGGGTCCCAATATATTATCAAAATAATATTTGAAAGCAGCCATATGGTCATCATTATTCTTCAAGGTGCTTTGCAAAACAGTATCCAATGAATAATGAGCGCCAAATGCATCACAGGTAAACAATATTTTATCTTCAGGCAAATATGTAAAAATCGTATCCGGCCAATGCAAGAACTTAGCATCAAAGAATTTAAATGTTTTATCCCCTAATGACAACTCATCCCCATCCTTTACAAGTACAGATTTAAATTCAGTATTGCAAATATGCTTCATATACTCAATTGCCTGCTTAGAGCCTACCAATTGAATATTCGGATTTAATTTTATAATATTTTCTATAGAACCCGAATGATCAGGCTCCGCATGATTGAGCACTATGTAATCAACATCAGATATATCAAGATTTACATCCTTTAATTTTTCCATGTAGTCATCATAAAATTTTGCTTTTACAGTATCAATCAATGCTGTTTTCTCACTGCCTTTTACAACATATGAATTATATGTAGTTCCAAATTCAGTCCGCATGATAATATCAAACACATCCAAATCCGGGTCAAGGCTTCCAACCCAATAAATATTTTCTTTTAATTTTAACGTCTTCATATTTCCCTCCTTA
>CAZTXR010000264.1:0-2618 GCA_964617605.1 uncultured Clostridia bacterium
ATTTTTTTCACCTCTTTCTATTTATGACGAATATCTTATTAATTTGTTCCAATGTTTTTTTCAAAACTCTGTAACAAGAGCAGGAGCTGTCTTGAAACTTCAATGATTGTTTCAAGTATCAGCGATATTTATGTTGCAGTATATTTATACCACAATTTAACTAAACTAAACATAGAACAATTATCCAGAACTTTGTTTTATAAACTTGTACAAATAATTAAATTACTGTATAATAAAATTGTTTAGTATATTGAATGAAAGTTGAAATAATGATATATTTTTGGGGGTTAAATATGTATAGGGTAGATTTAAACAGTGATATTGGTGAAAGTTTTGGGGATTATGTCTTAGGCATGGACGAAGAGGTTATAAAATACATTACTTCGGCTAATATTGCCTGCGGGTGGCATGGGGGTGATGCGATGGTGATGGATAGAACAGTTGCCATAGCAAAAAAATTTGATGCTGCCATAGGCGTTCATCCAGGATTTCCGGATTTAATGGGGTTTGGAAGAAGAGAAATGAAGCTTTCTTATGAAGAAACAAAAAATTATATAAAATATCAGATAGGCGCCTTGTGGGCATTTGCCAAAGCACATGGTGTTGACTTGCAACATGTTAAACCTCACGGGGCCTTTTATAATATGGCAGCAAGGGATGCTCAAATGGCAAAGGCAATTGCAGAGGCTGTTTATGAAGTAGATAAGGAATTAATATTGGTAGGTCTTGCAGGCAGCGAAATGATAAAAGCAGGAAAAGAAAGGGGACTTAAGGTTGCCAATGAAGTATTTGCAGACAGGGCCTATAATGCTGATGGTTCATTGGTTTCAAGGAATATTAAGGGCTCAGTAATACACGATAAAGACCTTGCCATAAGCAGGGTTATCAGGATGGTTAAGGAAGGTTTGGTTACATCTGTAACGGGGGATGATGTGTGTATTCAAGCTGATACAATTTGTGTCCATGGGGACAATCCGTCTGCTGTTTTATTTGTTAAAGAAATTAGAAGGGCAATGGAAAATGAAGGTATAAGCATAGAGCCCATGAGCAGCCTTATTAAATAATCAGGAGAAAAATATGTATAATAAAGCAAAATATTTAATATGCGGCGACAGTGCTCTTAACATGGAATTTGGAAATGAAATAAGTGAAGAAGTAAATAAAAAGATCAGAGCAATGAATACTTTCATTGAAAATAAAAAGATATATGGCATTACTGAAACAGTTCCAACTTACCGCTCCTTAATGATTCATTACAATCCCTTAATAATCGGACACGATAATTTAGTAAATATTTTAATGGAAGCAGAGGGAAGCCTTGATAATATCGAACTGTCACTCCCTGACATAATAGAAATACCTGTTCTTTATGGCGGGCAGGTGGGATGTGATATAAAAAATGTTGCAAAATATAATAATATATCCGTTGAAGAAGTTATCCGCATTCATACATCTGCTGAATACTTAATATATATGCTTGGATTCACCCCCGGATTCCCATATCTGGGGGGAATGGATAAAAGAATTGCAACCCCAAGACTCAGTTCGCCAAGAACTAAGATTCCCACCGGTTCAGTCGGAATAGCAGGTGAACAAACAGGAATTTATCCCTTGCAAAGCCCGGGGGGATGGCAGCTGATAGGAAGCACACCTTTGGACTTATTTAATCCTGAAAGTGAGCACCCCTTCCTTTTAAAGGCAGGAAACTATATTGTTTTTAAAAGTATTGATGAAGAAGAGTACATAAGGATAAAAGGGGAAGTAAAAAACAATACCCATCAGTATAGGATTTCACCTAAAGGGGGTGTTTAATATGGGACAGATTAAAATTTTAAGCCCCGGACTTATGACAGCGGTTCAGGATTTAGGAAGATACGGTTATCAACAGTATGGGGTATCAGTATCAGGAGCAATGGACCTTGTGGCTGCAAGGTTGGCAAACATTTTAGCAGGCAATGATGAAAATGAGGGCTTGCTTGAAATAACTATAGCAGGCCCTAAAATAGAATTTTTAAACGATGCGGTAATTGCTATAACCGGCGGAAATTTGGAGCCTTTAATAAATGATATGCCCATGTGCTTAAACAAAAGCAGGGCTGTAAAAACAGGAGATATACTGTCATTTAAAGGAATAAAAAAAGGATGCAGATCATATGTTGCATTTGCAGGGGGTATTGATGTTCCCTTAGTTATGGGAAGCAAATCAACGTTTCTTAAGGCAAAAGTAGGGGGCTATGAAGGAAGAGCATTAAAGCCAGGAGATGTTTTAAATACTGGAAATCCTGCAGTGCCTTTAGATAAGCTTTTAGGCAGGGAAGCAAGTGATTTTTATGATTATGGAAGCGGAAGAATAAAAGTTAGAGTTGTATTAGGACCCCAAGAGGATGCATTTACGGATGAAGGAATTGAAACACTGCTTACCAATGAATATACAGTTACCAACAACAGTGACAGAATGGGATACACATTAGAAGGTGCCGTGATAGAGCATAAGGGTGGTGCAGACATTATATCGGACGGCGTTGCCATGGGCGCAATCCAGGTGCCAAGCAAGGGCAATCCGATAATAATGATGGCAGACAGGCAGACTACAGGCGGGTATACAAAGATAGGCAATG
>CAZTXR010000265.1:0-2609 GCA_964617605.1 uncultured Clostridia bacterium
CATAAATTGCGAATTCGTTGCGAATGACCTATCGCTATTTTTCAGAAAATCATGGCACGGGGACATTCCTCTTTCTACATAGACTATCTGATGAGAAGAGGTGTGTCCCCATTCCTTTAACAAATAGGGTTAGGGCATCTTTATACGGAATAATTATCAAAATAACCTTGAATATAAACTATGGGTGTTCCTTTATCTCCGCTTCCGGATGTTAAATCGCACAGAGAGCCTATAAGATCAGTTAGTTTTCTTGGAGTTGTTCCTTGTGACTCCATGCTGTCTTTTAAATCACTGTCTTTATGCTCTATGTAATCAGAAATAGCTTTTCTCAGCTCGTCACCTTTTAAGTATGAGAATTGATTGTCAGCCAAATATTTAAGCTTTAATTCGCTTGGAGTACCGTTTAAACCTTCCGTATAACCCGGTGATACAACGGGGTCTGCCAACTCCCAAATCTTCCCTACAGGGTCTTTAAATGCTCCGTCTCCATATACTAATACCTCAATTTTCTTTCCTGTTACAGCTAATAATTTCTCTTGTATATTATTAACCAATGATTGACAGTCTCTTGGAAAAAGCTTTACTGAATTTTCAGTAGCCTTATTTGACCCTAACAGACCGTAATTTTCATTATAGCCGCTGCCATTTGCAGGTTGGTTCAATATATCGTCCAAACCGCAAACAGTTTCTGCCCCTGCTTCTTTTAATAATCTTTTGCTTCTGCTTCTCGTATGGATGTCGCATGTTATTACATGTTTTGTATAATTTAAAATGCTTACCGGATTGTTTGCGAAAATAGTTTCAACCTCTGCGCCGCTTTCCCTTATTAAATTTGAATAATATTTTACATAATCTACTCCCGTAAATAAATGTTGTGTATTATTAAAATGATTCCTGAATTCTTTTTCAGTCAGTATATCTGTCCATGGGTTAACTCCCTCTTTGTCAAGCGAGTCATAATCTATTAGCGGATTTCCTACTTCATCTGAAGGGTAGCTAAACATAAGATATACTTTTTTGAATGATTTAGCAATCCCTTTAAGACATATTGCAAATCTGTTTCTGCTTAATATAGGGAATATTAAACCAACGGTATCACTTGCAAATTTTTGCTTTACATCATGTGCTATATCATCAACACTTGCATAATTCCCTTGAGCCCTTGCTACTATAGCTTCTGTGAGCCCTGCAATATCCCTGTCTCTTAAAGAAAAATTCTCATTTTCTGAAGCTTTTATTATTGTTTCTACTGTTATGTTTACTATGTCATCGCCTTTTGTAATTATTGGAGCTCTTAATCCCCTTACAACAGTTCCTACCATTCTATCCATTTTAGTCTCCTTTGTTTATTAATTCTTTTTATATTATATTACATTTAAGGAACAGTGTAAAATATTATTTATTTTGCTTTACAAAATAATAAATATTATTTACAATATGTGTAAATTTAAAATTATTATTATGGTTTACATACTTTGGAGGATATATATTTATGATAAAAATTGGTATGAGAAATATAAAAACAACACTTTCAGTTTTTTTGTGTTTGCTGCTTTTTGAAATTATAAACAGGGAAAATTCCATATTTGCTTGTATAGCTGCAGTGATTTGCCTTCAAAATACCATTGTTGACTCCATGAAAACAGGCAGGGCAAGAGTTATAGGCACAATCATAGGCGGATTTGTCGGAGCCTTGTCATTGTTTATTATCAACACATTTTTTAATGATATTATATTGATTTTTATTATCCCCTTAGGAATTATGATATTGATACAAATATGTGTTTCAATAAACATGAAACAATCAGTTGTCATTTGTTGTGTTGTTTACCTGAGCGTTATGATAACTAAAAACCATGATAATGGATATTTGCTTTATACGATCAACAGAGTATTGGATACATCAATAGGCATATTAATAGCCCTGTTGGTTAACAAATATGCGGATATACCCGAAAAACTTAAGTTAAAATATAAATATGCGCATGATTTTGAGCATGATACGGATGAATCTGAAGATTCAACTGAAAGATAGAAAAATTAAGTTGAAGAACAAGAGAATTTTTATTGACATTATTATAATACTAATGTATCTTTTGTTATGACATAAATATAAGGACAAGACATAAAATTAATAAAGCCGGATTTTTCGGTAATATTAAGTAATGGGGGGTCCTCTTGTGACTGGAGCAGATTTAGGTATAATATCAGCTTATACAGCAGGCATAATGCTTATTTTCATGGCATCTTGGATATTTTTTCAGCCGCTTAAGCTTATAGGAAAAATAATTTTAAATTCACTTATTGGAGCTTTGATTTTAATCATATTTAATTACTTTGGCCGATATACCGGAATTCATATAGGCGTCAATGAATTTACCGCTTTAATTATTGGAATTTTAGGAGTGCCGGGTTTTATCGCCATCTTGTTGGTGAAGTTGCTTATATGATGTCAGCATATATTTTTATTGGACAATAGTAATACGCTGTTATATAATATGTACAGGAGAGTGATTGCATGTGGCTTGAATACATTGTATTATTTTCAATTGCTATGTTGTTTTTTTCAATAACAGTGGTACTTACAGTTGAAACTGTACACACCACCA
>CAZTXR010000266.1:0-2597 GCA_964617605.1 uncultured Clostridia bacterium
ATGAGCCTTATGACAGCTACAGAAGTTTTGCTCATTGGATGAGGAATCAACATCCTGCTATGAACATAAAAAATTCTTTAGATATTATGATTGATTTAAGAAGCACTAAGGCAGAAGAAGAAGTTGAAGAAATAAAAACTGCCATTGGATATACAAAAGAAGCTTTGGAATTTGTAATGAAAAATTTAAAGCCGGGACGTTTTGAATATCAGATAAGGGCAGATTTTGAATATCAGCTGATGTTAAGAAATTCAAAACCAAGCTTTCATACAATAGCTGCTTCATCAGGAAATGCAGTAATACTTCATTATGTTGAATTGCAACGCAAATTGGAAGATGGGGACATGATACTCCTTGACCTTGGAGCGCTGTCTGACAATTATGCATCAGATATTACAAGAACATATCCTGTAAACGGTAAATTCACGCAGAGACAAAAAGATATTTACAAGATTGTTTTGGGAGCACAGGATGTTACAATGGATGCAATGCATGTGGGAGCATCTGAAACAGAAGTAAACAATAAGGTTAAGGCATATTTTGCCAAAGAATTAAAAAATCTTAATTTAATTAAGGATGATTCAGAGGTTGAAAAATATTATTATCACGGCATCGGTCATCCCTTAGGATTGGATGTTCATGATTTAAGAAGAAGAGACAAAACTATGCAGGAAAACAATGTGTACACCGTGGAACCCGGTCTTTATATAAAAGAAGAAGGAATAGGCATAAGAATCGAAGATGATGTTTGGGTAACAAAAAAGGGCATCATTAATTTATCAAAGGATATTATTAAGACTGTAAATGATATAGAAAATTTTATGCTTGGATAGGTCCGGATTTTTTCCGTGGGTTCAGTATGATGCGATATTATGTTTAATCTCCATTTTTAATCATATTTTAATTTTTCGTTAATTTATCCTGAACTATTTAAGTATAACATGTAGTTAACATAAATTTCAGGTGCAGGGCATTCCTTGCTCAGCATATGACAGCAAGGGTTATTAAAGTTGATCATGGAGGTAAAATAAATGGAAATATTGTTAGGGATTTTTATATTTATAGTTTTTATAGCAGCAGCATTAAAAATGAGCGTACTTTTGTTTAACGTAATATTTACAATAATAGGAGCAGTAGTCGGTTTCGTTGTCATATTGGCGCTGATTCCGCTTGGCATAGGCCTGTTATTGATACCGGCCATCATAATAGGTATTATTGTTGCAATAGTTAAGTGCATAAAACTAATTTTTTAAGTGCATTAAACTAATTTTTTAGTTGACAAGAATAAATTATTTATGTATAGTTTAAAATATAAAAATACATAATAAGAAAGCGATGAAAAGAAGAGTAGTTTTATAATCATGATGCAGAGAACCGGTATATGGTGGAAGCCGGAGATTGATTTTAAAATGAATATGGCCTTGGAGCTTTGTGCCTGAGCATTGGTTAGGGTGCTACGTAAGTATACGTTATAATACAAGGGTTTGATTGAACCTGTTGAGGCACATATTGTGAAATATGTGCAAAAAAGAGTGGTAACGCGTTATTCGCCTCTTAGCTTGTGCTAAGAGGCTTTTGTATGCCTTAACCCCATTATCCTGAGTGTTTTTTCAGGAAAATGGTTGGTAGGCCAACCGCACAGAATTCCCAATTTATGCGAGTGAATACAAGCCGATAAATTGGTGAATTCCCCTGCGTGTCTTATATAGATATACTAATGTAGTAATAATTTATAAGGAGGAAAATTATGAACAAGGGCAAATATTATTTAACAACAGCAATTGCATACACATCCGGCAAGCCTCATATAGGAAATACCTATGAAATTATTCTTGCTGACAGTATTGTAAGATTTAAGAAGCTTAACGGATATGATGTATATTTTCAAACAGGAACAGATGAGCACGGACAAAAAATTCAGCTAAAAGCAGAAGAAGCAGGAAAAACACCCCAGGAATTTGTTGATGAAGTAGCGGGAGAAATTAAAAGAATATGGGATTTAATGAATACTTCCTATGACAAATTCGTAAGAACCACAGCCCCCGAGCATGTGGAAATTGTACAAAAAATATTTAAAAAGCTCTACGACCAGGGGGATATTTACAAAGGATACTATGAGGGATGGTACTGTACTCCTGATGAAGCGTTTTTTACCGACTCTCAGTTAGTTGAGGGCAAATGCCCTGACTGCGGCAGAGAAGTCCATATGGCAAGGGAAGATGCATATTTCTTTAAAATGAGCAATTATGCAGACAGATTGATGAAGCATATTGAAGATAATCCAAAATTTATTCAGCCTGAATCAAGAAAAAATGAAATGGTAAACAATTTTATTAAGCCGGGGCTGCAGGATTTATGCGTATCAAGAACATCCTTTGACTGGGGTATTCCGGTTACATTTGATGAAGGTCATGTTGTATACGTATGGATTGATGCGCTTAGCAACTATATTACATTTTTGGGATACGACCCTGAGAACGGCAATCACGGGGAGCTGTACAAAAAATACTGGCCGGCAGATGTACATTTGATAGGCAAGGATATTTTAAGATTCCACACTATTTATTGGCCAATACTTTTGATGGCATTAGGCGTTG
>CAZTXR010000267.1:0-2550 GCA_964617605.1 uncultured Clostridia bacterium
GCATGCCTGTGACATGGTTGTAATAGGATACTCTTATAAATTAATTAGGGAACTATATTCTGTGAATAATCGTCTTAATATGCAAAGGTTTGTAATCTAGGAGACATGAATAGTAGTATATATGAGGTGAAAAATGAAAAACAAGCGGAAAACAGCAATCTTTTTACCTGTTTTAATTGTTTTGGTAATTGCAGTATATTCTTGGTTTCATGTTGAAGGTAAAGAAATAGACGGAGCACTTGAAATTTCACCGGAATGCACAGTGAAAATAAGGGTGGGCAATGAAAATCAAGAAGAGTATACACTTGATGCTGAGGAGATAAATATGCTTCAAAAGCTTATTTTGACATCATCCTTTACGAGAAATCTTTCAACTTTTGTAACATATCCAAGCGGAACTGAGCATTACACTGTTTTAATTGATTGGAATAATCAGCAGGATTTTTTGACCATCCACACTATTGGAAATGAATATATTTCAATAGTAAATCAATTTGACGGAAAATACTTAAAAATAAATAATCCTGAATGGGAAAGTTCATTGAAAAAAATAATTTCTCTCTCAAATATAACTATCGATAATTCTATTGACAATGATGAAGCTGAAATAGACAGATCAGAATACTTAACAGGAGAAATAATTACTGATGGAATATATACTTATCCCTCTAATGGATTTGGTATATTATATTTCGTACCTGATGAAGAAAGCAGTCAAATAATCAAAGAAAAATATAATACTTCAAGGGAAAGCTTACAGTTAAAATATGATAATGTAGCAAAAGTGGAGCACCTGCCAAAAGAATTGGGCATCTATAAGGTTAAGGTTGATTTTGATAGAGAAAGTAATTGGTTTGCAATAAAAGATATCCAATTAACCGATAACATAGGCAGAGTATTATATGAAGGTAAGACCTATGAAACAAATGAGTTGGACGAGAATGTCAAAGTAAAGGATAATGTATGCGGACTTATAGTTAAATGGATCCATAGGGATGAAGAAGAAGGCGGCATTCAAATTAGATTTGCAGGTGAAATTGAAAGTGATGGTTATTATTCTATTAACTATGACCATATGTATGACCAGAACAGAGGCTGGATATATTTTGATGAAGAATATTCAGGCGATATCCCCTTTTACAGCGAAAAATATTATAATGATTTTAGCTTTTTAAAGACAAATGAGCTGTTTGATGAGTTGCAAAATTTTTCTTCTTTTGGAAAGGGTAAATTTAGAACTTCAAATTATCTCTTAATTTATAACATTGGAATGGGTAGGCCTATAAGTGATTATTTGACAGGAATAATTTCGCTTGATGAAAATTATAAGGACATGTTTATTTTTGATAAAAATACATATGTAGGACTTACTGGAAAAGCTGAAGATTTTATAATAGTATCTTCGGCAGATTATGATGAAAACCAAAATCATATTTCAACTGATTACTACTATATAAACAAGAAAAGTCCTGATAAGTTATTTTTGTTTAGTTCCGGTAGTTATAATTATGACTTAAAGATAGCTGCTAATGAAAATGAATTTATTATGTCAACTAAGGGCTATAATTATTCTACGGGAAAAAATGAGGGGGAACACGCTATAATATTCAAAATAACTGAAGATACAGTTGAAAGCAAAAGATTAGAAGGTTTAAGTATTGAAATAGATAATAATGTAATTGCTTATAACATGCAGGGCTATATTTCTGATATTAAGATTAAGGAGAATAACCTTATTATTACCTTAAGCCGCATTAAAATGAAAAAGGAAGATGAACTTGCTTTTGGAAACCTACCAAGTGAAGCAGATATATTAATTGCAGATTATAATATGGGCGGACCTCCTATAAGTGTAGGCGATCGGATTATGATTAATTGCAAGTATACAGTTGATAAAGTTTTATATTCATTTGGATATGATATAAGTTTAAGATAATAATTGCGTGTGATTAATCTGTAAGTATATGTTTTGATATATTGGAAAACAGTTACAAATGATGAACATATTTTTTGACTTTAGCAGTTTGGGGTGTTGAAGGAATATGATAAATGTGAATAGTAAAAAGGTTTTCTAAATATGAATTATTTGATTGATAAAGAGCAACAAACTATAATAATAGCAGAATGTTAAGATTGTAGGAGAAGAAAATGAAGGATAAATATAATTTAAGTTTAAAGCCTATTCCTAAACGAGATGATGTAATTAACAGCCTAAACCTTATAATGAATTCAGAAAAAAGCATTAATTAAATGGATTATATTTGATGGAAGATCGACAAAAAAGAAAAAACAATATGCAGAAACAATCAGTAAATATAATCAAAAAATCATAATATTAAGAAACAATAAGGAGACTGCTTCTTTTCTGAAAAGAATAACTATTGGGGCTTGAAAAGTAAATTTATTATTAAATAGAGCTTTAAATGTATTGAGAGATATTAGGAGACTCTTATGACAATCAATGAAGTGCTTAGAACCATAAAAGACAATATGTTTTTAGGTATTGCAGGAGCAATTGTATTATCTCTTGTAATTGGAGTGGGATACTTT
>CAZTXR010000268.1:0-2540 GCA_964617605.1 uncultured Clostridia bacterium
TATTCATCTACATTATTGCACCACTTTATTACCTCTTTATAATTAAATTTAGAATAGTTGTGTGTTTTAGTAACTAAATATGACGGTTTAGCAAAATATTCAGGTAAATTTCTTCCAAAATTGCTTTTTGCCAACGGACTAATATTCCCATCTAATCTGCAGTATTCATATAAAGGACTATTGTAATATGTCCATGCATTTCTTGCTTCGGATTTAACTATACTGTTCCCAAATTTATTTTTATATACTTCTATCAGTTCATTTGGCAAGTCAAGATCTTCTAATACAATATGTCTGAAACTATGTTGCTTGGAAATTTCTTTAGGTATCACAATATCACTTGTATCATCATTAAAGTTATCATGAAAGAATGTATAAGTAGGTATTTCACTCATATAGTTTTTACAAATAGATAATATTGTTCTGCTGTCCAGGCCAGATGTTAGGGGAATCGATAATTTATACTTACTTAAATAACCTCTTATTGTGTTAGATATTATTTCACTTGATATTAAAGCTGCCGTTTTAGCTGATGTTTCTTTTACCTTAATCAAGGGATAATATCTTGTTACTTTTCTACTCTCACAATTAAGAAAGTGGTTTGGGATGACAAATTTGACCTCATCATACATTGACACATCATAAGGCAATGGATGTGTTTCATCAGCTGAAGATTTTATAGCTTTTGATATTATAGATTCCTCAAAACCATTAATATCACCAATAGTTTTCGGATTTGATGCAACATATAAATCGCAACCAAGTACAGTATACGCTACTTGAATGCTAGATATAGAATCTGGCAATATAAAAAGACCCTCGCTAGAATTATATACAATAATATACCTTCCAGCCATCTTCTTGCTTCTTTCTATTAAATCGGTAAAATCTTTTGACTCTAATAATTCCCCAATGATGACATTATTATCATGATTGTAGTTCTTGCTGTTAACTATGGTTCCATATACTATAATCATCTTGTCATCTACAGTTCCTTTTATAGCATTCGAGTCGTTATATTGAAATTTATAATCTCCAATATCGTAATGTTTTTTATATTTTTCATTCTTTTCACGGGATAATAAAAAATCATTACTACCTATGATTGTATCTATGTTCATCTTTATACCCTCATTCATACGTAATTATTTTATTTATACTGTTATTGCTTCTTTGACTTACCAGGCCTAACAAGATCCAAAAATGGTAATTAGTTAAATACGACCCACTGACAAGCAAAGGCACAAATCCTATACATATCCAAATAATAGCAATATCATATTTGATTAAATTTTTGTAAAATAAAGTTCTAAAAATCATATACATCATTACAAAAATAAATAAAAAACCAATTATAATACCAAAGTTAGACAATATTTCCAAAAATATATTATGTGAATAAGTATCTAAAACCGCTCTATCACCAGCCAATCCAATGCCCGAAATCGGGTTGTTTGAAATTACATCTATTATGCTTTCATACAATTTTGCCCTGCTGCTGCTCAAATACACCTCGCTTTCTAGAATCATACTTATACTTCTACTAATTATGCCAAGTCTTAATAAGATCTTTTTTGCTGATTCTAATATGTTCTCGAAGAAAAAAAGTCCTAATATGCATATATAAAAAGGAATGAAATATTGAATCATTTTCTTGTAAGTAATATTTTTAACTCTTCTTATAAGCTTAAGTACAATAAATACAGCAGTACATAGTAATGCACCTCTAGATCCAAAAATAAGTATTACCAATATTGATATAGCAGAAGCAACCACGCTCTTAAGTGATGTTTGGTCAAAAAATTCATTCAAAAACATAAGTGCCGGCAATAACATATAATAGGATAGACTCATGCTATATGCGCCTATCGATGCATTACCTGTAAGCACCAATATGCCCACAATAGTTCCTACAACAAATGTAATCCGGCTTGTCTTCTTCATAACCTCCATTAAAATGTTCCAATTATTAATGTTATACATATAAATATACGAAGGTAAGCATGTAAAAAATAAGTCGAAAATAGTAGTCTTTAAGTATATCCAATTTTCGTTAAAAAATAGGCGATTAATCAAAAAAACAAATATAGCTATGAAATAAATGCCAAAAAATCTAATCCTATTCCTTTTTAGCACAGATGGTAAAGCGATTATATAAAATAGCCCAACTACAGCTTTAGATGTTAATCGAATAATCTGACCTGATCCAGTATTACTCAATTGAAAATAAATTAGAATTAAATATTGAATTGTGAGCACAGCATAAGAGGACATTATAGCCATGCTTATTTTTTTATCATCTTGGTTTGTTGTTGTTTTTTCTTCAATGATTGTGTTTGACATCATGTTTTTATATATTCCTTTTAATTAAATATGCCACAGTTCTTTTAAGGCGCTTAATAATTACATACTTATATCATTTGATAAACAATCGTACAACTCCAACAATTCCTGTTCTTCAACACTCCAATTAAATTTCTCTTTGACTGCCCTTCTGCCTTCTTGTCCCATTTCTTGTGCTTTTTCTTTATTGTTTAACA
>CAZTXR010000269.1:0-2539 GCA_964617605.1 uncultured Clostridia bacterium
CTATACCTATAAAAATAAATCCCGTAAATATTGGGATGGTATGCGGAAATGCCGCTTTTAATGCTTTTGTTTTTTCTTTCAATTTATCACCCTCTATTATATCATGCAAGACTTTGCCCTTATTTTAAAATAAATTATATCTTGCCCTCGTAATTTTTGCAAGGGAATAAATAATAATTCCCTTTTATGTATATATCTTGTCATCCTGAACGTAAGCAAGGATCCTCATTCATTTTGTCGTCCTGAGCGTAAGCGAAGGATCTCTGTTTTCATACCTTCCTATAGTTTGGCAAAAAATATAATTGTAAATCCAAACCATACTTGCTATACTATTATTATAAATATGAAAGTTGAGGAGGACTTATATGGAAAATTATTCATTAAAAAAGTTTTCATTATCAGATTTTGATAAGATGGAAACCAAAGACGAAAATAATTATGAATTAATTGACGGTATCGTTTATATGTCCCCAAGACCCAGTGCTAAGCATCAAGGGGTAATGGGTAATTTATATCTTGAAATAGGAAACTTTTTAAAAGGTAAGCCATGCAGAGTATTTACGGAACTCGAATTGGAATATAAAAATAATATTCTAATCCCGGATATTTCTGTTATATGTGGATTAGAAAATACTGATTTTCAAAGATATAAAAAAGCCCCTGAAATTGTAATAGAAATTATTAGCCCCAGCAGCCGTTATATGGATACCTTTACAAAACTGATAAAATATGAATTGCTTGGCGCTAAAGAGTATTGGATTGTTGCCCCTGAAAGAGAAACTGTTACTATATATAATTTTAAAGCCAAAACGAATACTGATTTTTCCAAGGGGGATATCTTGTTATCTGCAGTATTTAACGAGTTGGAAATAGACTTAAATGATATATTCAATTGACTATAAAACAATGTGGTTTTATTTAGGGGGTGGTCTTTGACCGCCCCCTTTAATGCGGGCAACCGGGAGCACCCCCTAGATCATTTTGTAAGTGGCAGATTGTTCTTACTCTATTCCACTGTAACGCTTTTAGCCAAGTTGCGTGGTTTGTCAATATCGCAGCCTTTTAACAGAGCTGCATAATATGCCAAATACTGAACAGGAATGATGGTTACTAAGGGTGACAAAATTTCATTTGCATCATCCACAACAATATTGTCTGTCTCTTGGCTGATTTTTCGCATGGATATTACCATGGTTGCAGCCCCCCTTGCTTTTACTTCCTTTATGTTGCTTCTTGTGTTAAGATTTATATTTTCTTGTGTAATTACAGCAATAACAGGGGTGTTTTGCTCAATTAATGCAATTGTTCCGTGCTTTAGCTCTCCTGCCGCAAAACCTTCTGTCTGAATATATGATATTTCCTTTAGCTTAAGGGCTGCTTCAAGGCACAAGAAATAATCCATACTTCTTCCTATATAGAAACAATTCCTGCTGTTTACAAGAAATGCTTTTGCCAATTTCTTATACTTATCCTTATCATCACAAAGACTTTCCATTATATATGCAATTTTGGACAGTTCCTTAAATATATCAATGTTAATTTTGTTTTCTGTCATAGCAGCAAGGATAGATAATACTGCAATTTGTGCCGTATATGCTTTTGTTGAAGCAACTGCAATTTCCGGTCCTGCATACAGTAAAAGAGTATTGTCTGCTTCTCTTGACAAGGTTGAGCCCTTAACATTTGTCAATGTCAATGTTTTGTATCCCATTTCCTTTACCTTAACCAATACCGCTCTTGCATCTGCTGTTTCACCGCTTTGTGATATAAACATAAACAAAGGATTTTCAGTTATTAAAGGCATATTGTATATAAATTCGCTGGCAATTATAACTTCTGTAGGTTTATGTGATATTTTTTCAAAAAATTGTTTCCCTATCAATCCCGCATGATAACTTGTTCCGCATGCAATTATATATAGCTTGTCGCAATCTCTTATATTTTGTAATATTACCGAGGAAATGCTTATATTTCCGCAATCATTGGAATATTCTGACATAATCTTTCGAATTACAAAGGGCTGTTCTTCGATTTCTTTCATCATATAGTGAGCATATGTTCCCTTTTCTATGTCCGTTGCATCGATATCTGCTTTAAAAGGCTCCCTATTGACTTTATTTCCGTATATAGTATATATTTCTATTGAGTTTTTTGTAATTTTTAGAAATTCTTTGTCCTCTATTTCATAAAATAAATTTGTGTGATTTATCATTGCCATGGCATCACTGCCAATCATATTAAAACCAAGGCCCTTCCCAGCCAATAACGGCGTTTTGTTTTTTGCGGCATACAAGTTGTCTGTATCCTGATTGTCAATAATGGCAAGCGCATAAGAACCTTTTAATTTGCTCATTACATGTCTTATGGCAAGTTCAACAGCTTCACCGTCATTCACAAACTTTTCTAAAAGCTGCACAATTACTTCTGTATCTGTATCGCTTGTAAATTCCATTCCATCCAAATATTTTTCTTTTAATTCTTCTTCATTTTCAATAATTCCATTGTGTACAAGGGTAAATCTCTTTGAACTGCTTTGATG
>CAZTXR010000270.1:0-2531 GCA_964617605.1 uncultured Clostridia bacterium
TTGTTGTCATACCCATTATTGCAGCAAGCCACATCCAAAATACCGCACCGGGACCTCCAAGGGCTATTGCCGTAGCAACACCTGCGATGTTGCCTGTTCCAACTGTTGCAGCGAGAGCTGTGGCAACAGCCTGGAATGCTGTAACCTCTCCTTCGCCCTTGTCATCTTTGGCAAACATTTTTAATAGAGTGTTCTTAAGAATATAGCTTATTTTAGTAATTGAGAAAAATCCGGTCATGATTGATAAATAAGTTCCGGTTCCAATAATTAAAATTATAATTAAAGGCCCCCACACTATACCGTTAACAGTGCTGTTGATGTTCATTATTGTTTCCAAACATATCCCTCCATTTTAAAAATATGATAAACGTTTACAACCCGCGGATTATGGCGATGAGGAGCTCATAATATCTATTAAATGCCTAGGGGTTTTAAAACGTTTTCATTATTATTATAATCTTATTTATTTAAAAATTCAACTACTATTTTGTGATATTTATTTCATAAATTAATATCATTTATGAGACTGATTTATTCTAAAAACTTCATTTATTTCTTGCTTAAATACAATAATAAGGGGTATAAGTAAATTATATAAGAAGATATAAAATTTGGAGGATACAATGAAAATATACGATTTTACAGTTAGGGATATGGAAAATAAAAATATATCACTGTCAAACTATGAAGGCAAGGTATTGCTGATTGTTAACGGTGCTACCGGTTGTGGTTTTACACCGCAGTATGACGGGCTTCAAAAGCTTTATGATAAATATGCTCCGGAGGGATTTGAAATCTTGGACTTTCCAAGCAACCAGTTTCTTGAGCAAGCCCCAGGCACAAATGAAGAGATAGCCAATTTTTGCAGGATAAATTTTGGAACTGAATTTAAGCAATTTTCTAAAATAGAGGTTAACGGACCTAATGAAGAACCATTGTACAAATACTTAAAAACTACTGTTGAAGAATTCAGGAACCAAGATACTATGGATTTTTATAAGAAGGTAAAACAATATACTCCCGGGATTAAAGAAAACGACATCAGGTGGAATTTTACAAAATTCCTCATCGATAAAGAAGGAAATGTTATCGCAAGATTTGCCCCTAACATCACTCCTGAAGAAATGGATGAGCACATTGCAAGTCTTCTTAGAGATGAAAAAATTGAAATTGTCTGCCATCCCGATTTTTCACAGGGATGTATTTAACAGATTATATAAAATAAAGGCACTGCATTCAGTGCCTTTCAATTTCTACGCTTATTTAGCTTTTTCCTTAGCAAAGAATTCTTTTGTAAGTTTAAATACTGTACCGCTTAAGAACAACACACCTATTAAGTTTGGTATTGCCATTAAACCGTTTAATGTATCTGCCAAGCTCCATACAAAATCAAGTCCCCCAATGGCACCAACTACTACGAATACTACCCAGATTATTCTGTATGCCATAATTGGTTTAGTTCCTGCCAGGAATTCAAGACACCTTTCGCCATAGTATTCCCAACCTAAAATTGTTGAGTATGCGAACAGTATAAGGCCTACGGTAACTATATATCCTCCGCCTGGAAGGGCTGTATCAAATGCTAATGTTGTTAAAACAGCACCTGACTCACCTGATTGCCATGCACCTGTTGTAATAATTGCAAGAGCAGTGAGCGAACAAATTACTATTGTATCAACAAATACTTCAAATACACCCCATAAACCTTGACGAACAGGGTGGTCAGTTGTTGCTGCAGCATGTGCTATTGGAGCACTACCTAAACCGGCTTCATTTGTGAATACACCACGGGCAACTCCATATCTTATTGCCAGCATCATTGTACTTCCAACAAATCCTCCAACAGCTGCAGTTCCTGTAAATGCTTCTTTAAATATTAAAGCAAAAGCTCCCGGAATGGCACTTACGTTAGAAAATAAAATTATTAATCCACCAATAATATAAATTGCTGCCATAAATGGTACTAATTTTTCCGTGAAAGCACCGATTCTTTTTATACCGCCGACAATAACCAAGGCAGTTATAACAGCTAATACAATTCCTGTAGCTAACGGTGGTATTTTGAAAGAGCCCTGTACTGCTAATGCAACAGAGTTAGACTGAGTCATGTTACCGATACCGAAGGATGCTAATGTTCCAAACACCGCAAACAGTACAGCCAGCCATTTCCAGCCAAGCCCGTTTTGAATGTAGTACATTGGGCCTCCTACGAAACGGCCGTCTTCTGTTTTTTCTCTGAAATTAACAGCAAGTACAACTTCAGCAAATTTAGTTGTCATACCTACAATTGCAGCAAACCACATCCAGAATACTGCACCGGGCCCGCCAACTGCAATAGCTGTTGCAACACCTGCAATATTACCTGTTCCAACTGTAGCTGCAAGTGCTGTAGCAACAGCCTGGAAAGCAGTAACTTCACCTTCACCCCTTTGTTCTTTTGAGAACATTTTAAGGAAAGTATTTTTAAGAATGTAACCAAGTTTAGTAATAGAGAAAAATCCTGTTTTAATAGATAAATAAAGACCTGAACC
>CAZTXR010000271.1:0-2507 GCA_964617605.1 uncultured Clostridia bacterium
GGAAAATGAAATATACAGCAACACCTTTTCTGAAGTTATTCAAAGGTATTGGATTGACTTAAGTGTATAAATTGTATCTTGTAAATCATTAGGATTTAAGGCAAACACGCTTGAAATGAGATTAAAGGAATAGAATATTTACAAATTTTATTAGTAGAGGTAGCGATGATGATTGATGAACAAAAAATATTAAAATTGTTTGATTACTGGTGTAAGAAGTTGCGTGTGTATTCAAATTGGGATGTTAAGCTTGAGTTTGTAACAGATCCTGAATGGAGAAAAACAGGAGATTTAAAGATTGATTGCGATGATAAAAAGGCAATTGTTCTTATTAATTCAGCTAATCCTAAACAAGAAAATCTTGAAGAAGTAATAGTGCATGAATTAATCCATTTAAAAATGTATCCTCTCGACCAAGTTACAGAATCTTTAATTACTGCAAATTTTAAGGAGGATACACCCGAGTATGAATTTGCTTACACTCAATTTTTTATGTCAATAGAGCAAACAGTTGAAGAGCTAACAAAATGCTTTCTGTTAGAATTTGGTGATGCCATAACTTTATCATATGGCAGATGTAAAAATAAAAAATCCTTCAATGAACTTTATGAAGGGCTAAAAAACCTATAAACTTTACAAAGTAACAATAAGATAGTATTTTTTTAAAGGTGACAAATACATGGAGATAATAGAAATATATGATAAAAATATAAGAGGTGTAAAATGACAGATTCTAAAGCATGGAATTGGAAAGAGGGAACAAGTAAGATATGGTTAACGCCAAGTGAGGACAGTTATTTTATTTCAAATCGTTGGAAAGAAAAGGGGTTCTCAGATCTTCTCGACTTTGGTTGTGGATTGGGACGGCATTCAATTTTCTTTGCTAAAGAAGGGTTTAATGTTTCTGCCTTTGATTTGTCGAAAGAAGGTATAAATCATTTGAAACAATGGGCAGAAGATGAAAATCTGATTATTAATTCAGCGGTTGCAGATATGCTTAAGCTTCCTTATAAAGACAACTCATTTGACTGTATTTTTGCTTACTATGTTATTTCACATACCGATACTAAGGGCATGGAGCAAATATTATCAGAAATTAGCAGAATGTTGAAAACAAATGGAGAAATATATCTTACTTTATGCTCAAAAGATACTTGGTCCTTTAAAGATGCAGGATATCCAAAAGCAGATGAAAATACTATAGTGAAAACTGCAGAAGGACCTGAAAAAGGGATACCGCACTTCTATGTAACATTACATGATATCTTAAAATTGTTTAAGGACTTTGAAATCGAAAGAATACGCCATATTGATGATTGTTATTTTGAAGGAAAAGAACGAAACAGTAAACACTATTTCATATTAGCCAGATATTTCAAGGAAATATAAAAAGGAAAGGATTATCGTTATATACCATATAATGATTTCAAAAAATTTATTAAGACAGACGATTTCGTCAACAGCATAAATGAACGTTTTTATTCCAATGAAATAGTATTCGATTCTATCATTTTAAAACACTAATAGAAATCGAAAGGATATTAGCCACTAAATATATTTTAGAAAGATACAAGTAAGCTTGATACAGAAATAGGAGACAAAGTTGAATATAGAATCAATAATAGAGGAAAACATGAGATATAAGTTTTGCCCACATTGTGGCGGGAAACTATCCATAAAAGAAACCAACTCATTGAGTCAATTGAAATGTGTTGATTGCAGCAAGATTTTTTATCAAAATCCTGCTGTAGGTGTTGCAGTAATTTCGATTAAGGATAAAAAGATTCTATTAGGAAGAAGAAATATTTCCTACAGTAATATGTGGTGTATACCTTGTGGCTATGTAGAATACTACGAGGATGTGAGGGAGGCTGCAGTCCGTGAATTTAAGGAAGAAACTAATTTAGACATCAAGCTGGGACCTGTTTTTAACATACATTCGAACTTCCACAATCCTTTACAGCATACTGTGGGAATATGGTTCATGGCAGATGAGTATAATGGAGATATGAAGCCTGGTGACGACATTGACAAGCTAAAGTTTTTTTCAACAAAGGATATAGAAAATAATAAAATAGAGCTGGCATTTCCCACTGATAAGCTGATAATTATAGAGCTTAAAGAAAAAGGGTTTATTGACTGAAAAAACGTAAAAAAATAATATTGAATACTATCATTTAACAAAAAATCATGTTATAATAATTGGCAATAGAGGGGGTGTTTTTTTGGAAAATAAAACCTTAGAACTTATGGAAAAAATGTATCAAGAGATGCAACATGGATTTAGCGAATTACGACATGACATAGATGGTATTAAAGAAGATGTAGCCGGCATGAAGGTAGAAATAACCGGTGTTAAGCAGGAATTAACCGGTGTTAAAGAAGACATATCCGGTATGAAGGTAGAATTAACCGGTGTTAAGCAGGAATTAATCGGTGTTAAAGAAGACATATCTGGTATGAAGTTAGAATTAACCGGTGTTAAAGAAGACATATCTGGTATGAAG
>CAZTXR010000272.1:0-2495 GCA_964617605.1 uncultured Clostridia bacterium
GGTTGCCATATTTGATAAGTTTAGCGAATCTCAATACAAATTGATGATTTTTAATGAGGACGTAAAAGTACTGTATAAATCAATTGAAAATGTATTATTGGTGCGAATAGATAATGGCAAGGTTGTTTTTGTAAAAGATAACTGATGTAATTTCACTTCACGGACACTGGGTATGTATGAAAACATGGGTCTGTATCTTGGCTGCCTGAACTTATAAATTCAATTATAAGTTCAGGAGCTTTTTTATTTGTGAATTTCTTTAATAAATCTATTGACATTAATATAAAATAAGCATACTATATTGATAATAGGTATATCGAATATAGATATATGTGTGAGGTGGTATTATGGCAAGAGAACAATTAAAAAATTTAACTGAACCAATGTATTACATTCTTTTAGCCCTATCAGAACCCCGGCACGGATACGGAATTATGCAGGAAGTAGAAAGTCGTACAGATGGAAGAGTGAAAATAGGAGCAGGCACTTTATATAACCTTTTATCCAGATTTGAGGAAGAAAATTTCATAGTGCAAATCTCTGAAGAAAACAGAAGAAAAACATATACTTTGACGGATATGGGATTGGGTATTTTAAAAGAAGAATATGTGCGGTTAAAGCAATTGGTTTCTGATGGCAATGATTTATTGGAAGGGAGAGTACAGGAAAATGAAAAGTAAAACTAAGCGAATACTTTGGGGATTTTTCTCACTTGATTATAAGGCTATGGGAGAATATTTGGAGGAAATGGCTGAAAAGGGTTGGATGCTTGAAAAACTTGGACGATACATAGCAAAGTTCAGAGCCATAGAACCGAAAAAGATTAAGTTTTATGTGGATGTATTTAAAAATGGAGGACCGCTTACCCCTGAAAGAACTGAAGAATCGGAGGAATACAGGAAACTTTGTTTAGAGTCCGGATGGATATTTATAACATCACAAGACTACTTGCAGTTTTTCTATGCTGATGAAGACAGCAAACCGATACCTATTCAAACAGACGAAGAAATTGAACAAAAAATTGTTGAGAACACCCTGTTGAAAAGAGAGCTTAACAATATACTTATATTCGCTGCATTGGCTGTTTATATATTGGTCAGAAATATACCCTTAAGGTATACTAATTTATTAAGCTTTGCAGGAACCACCATCACATTTTTATATCCCGTATTATGTGTCTTTACCGCCATTCCCGCTATATACAGCGTAATATGGATGTTAAAAGCAAGAAGAAACATTAAGAGTGGCGTATCAATAGAAAAACCCACACTAAAAAGTGCACGCAGGCGTATAGTTGCATTTTACGGGTCAACATGGATTATTGTATTGTTCTATGCAGTGTCTATTATTATCGATTCATTTTTCAGACCTGATATTGCGGTATTTGTGGTGTTAGGTTCGGGTGTAGGCATGATAGTCGGTTCAAGTATGAGATACCTTGTTAAGAACAATAAAATTGAAAAGGATGATATATTAAATTATTCATTGGTTGCAACAGTCATAGTGATAATCTTCATACAGGTGGCAGGCAGGTTTGCTTTGCAAAAGGCCGAGGATTCATATAAAGTTACTTCCATACCGAAAGGCTATCCGATAGTTACAATAAGTGATTTAATAAAGGAATCAAGCCAAGGAAGTATTAATGGGGAGTTTAAACCAAGCATGAGCCCTATCGTACCTAAACATTATACTTATTGGGAGTCTAAGGATATTAAGGGTGACAGGAAAGGAATGAATATTAAATATTATAAATCAGTAAATCCGTATTTTGCAGAAATAATTTTTAAGGGAATAAATGAGAGCGTAGAAAAGGGAATAAGGTGGCAAGGTATGACCTTGTTTGATAAAAAAATTATTACTGATGATGAGATGAAGAATTTGTGGGGTGCAGATAATTTGACTCTTACAGAAGAAAGAGATGAAATGATAATTCAAAAAGGGAATATAGTGCTGTATTTGGATAATTATTCAGGTGTTATGGATTTTAACGACAGGCAAACAAGAGAACTGATAATAAACAGATTTTTCCCGGATTAAGCTTAATTAAAGATTTTAGGCATAAAATTATGGATTGAAATAATTTCCGCATGGGTATAAATATCATGTCTTATAATTTTTGTTTATTTTTAATGAAGAATTAATGTTATCTTATTATTTATTTAACAAATTTTATGTATACTGACCGGAGAAAATATTTATTGAATATAAAAATAAAAATGAGTTAACATATGAAGAAAGGAGTATTTGTATGACGGATGTATTGATATTAACCGCTTCCTTTGGCATGGGGCATAAAAGCGTGTCCAATGCCTTAAAAGAACAAATAGAATCTGATTATAAAAATATAAAAGTTGATATTGTTGATATTTTGGAAATTGTTGACCCCAAGGTTAAAGATTTCAGTTCGAAAGTGTACTCGGAACTGACAGAAAGTCATCCTTTGGTTTATAATAAATTATATGATGTAAAAGTAAAAAATAAAAATAATATAATAG
>CAZTXR010000273.1:0-2484 GCA_964617605.1 uncultured Clostridia bacterium
AAATATGTTATGTCGTTTGAATTAAATTTAAGCTTACTTTCACCCTGACCCATTATTTTAACAAGCTCTTCGTGAACGATTTTCACAACCTGCTGTCCGGGAGTTAAGCTTTCCATTACTTCAGAGCCTAAGGATCTTTCTTTGACATTGTTTATAAAGGCCTTAACAACCTTAAAGTTAACATCTGCTTCTAAGAGAGACATTTTAACTTCTTTCATTGCCAAGTCAATATCTTTTTCAGTTAACTTTCCTTTGCCTCTTAGCTTTTGTAATGCATTTTGAAGTTTATCAGATAAATTCTCAAACATTGCTATCCCTCATTAATTATTTTTCCTGCTTCAACTTTTATCTTTTCTACAATATCTTTATATTTATCATCATCTATTGTTGAAGACAGCTGTATGATATTTTCTGCGGCTTCGCTGAATTTTACATATTTATTATGAAGCTTAATTTTATGTTCATATTCCATGAGAGTTTTTTCAGCTCTTTTCAAAGCATCATGAACTCCCTGCCTGCTTATGTTAATTTCTTCAGCAATCTCTGACAAGCTGTAGTCTAAATTGTAATAGAGTTCAACTATAGCGGCTTGATTGTCTTTCAGCAAATTTCCGTAATAATCATAGAGGATGCTATATATAAAATTTTTCTCAGACATATTTCACCTCTGTAAAGCATTTTGCTTGACAGTGAATTCTACCTTATTCTTATAGCTTTGTCAATAGTTTTTTGTAATTTTTTTGCTTCATTTTGCTTGTGTTTTATAAAACTATTTATTGAAAGTATTTTATTTAATTCAAAGTTACTGTCTATAATAGTACTTTATTATAAAAAAAGACTCAAAATTTCGTAAAACCAAAATTTTGAGTCTTTTTTTATTACTGTAAAAGTTCTGCCTTATTTTGATGTAGCTTTCATCAGTATTATTAATCATCAAGCATCTGCCTGATTGTGTCCCAAAACATTTCTTCGTTATTTTTAGAAAATGTACCTAAGAAGTAAATATATCCATTATGTTTAAATTCTGCGGCAAACACATAAGGAAAGTTATTATCATCTTGAAATTTTTCATATTTTACCTCTACTCCGTTAATCTCCACTATTGAAAAACCATCGGTAAATATATCTCTATAGCCCCCTTTTCCATCTATACTTGGATTATCTTCTTTAAAAAATATACGTAGTGTTGTACCGTCTTCTTTATATTTTAATCCTCTGTCCTTATATCTTACATACACACCTATATCACTCCAAGTATCCCTGTCATTAGCCCCACCTTCTTCGTGTTCAAGTATAAATTCCACATCAGGTTCTGCATCATAATCTTTTAAAACTATCCTGTCAAGCAACAAGTCATCACCAAATTTTTCAACAGCTTCCACCTCTGAATATGCATAAGTATGATATTTATGCCAATTAGGGTCTTCCGCATTAGCTTTAAAAAGCTCAAGTATATTTGGTGAAATATATATTATCACAGCAATGCAAGCAGCTATCATTGATATTTTCCAATTAATCTTTAATTTTATTTTAACATCCTTAACGGAAGTTGCAGCCTCAGATATTAAATCATCATCTATCAGTCCTATAGCTTGTTGAAACAGGTTGTTTGTCATATTATATAACCCTCCTTTATAAGATACTCTTTTAAACTGTTTCGCATTCTAAAAAGCATTGATTTTGCTTTACTTTCAGATATAGAAAATTGATTGGATATATCAGCAATGGATTCATAAAACCAATATCTGCGAATAAAAACATTTCGATTAATTGAATTCTGTGTGCGTAAAAAAATACTGATACTCTTTGCAAGCTCTTCTGCCTCGAATTTATGTTCCGTATTTTTATTATCTGATATCAAGTTGTCAATTTCTGACAAGGTATTTTCAACATCTGGTTTTCTTTTCTGTGCAGTGTTATATTCAATTTTCTTAAGTATCAAATTTCGTGTTATTTTTAAAATAAAGGCACACAGGTTATTTGGTTTTTCAGGGGGAATAGTATTCCAAGCAGCAAAATAAGCATCATTGACACACTCTTGTGCATCTTCAAGATTCCATAGCATATTTCTAGCAAGATTCAAACATAGCTTTCCATATTTGTTGGAAGTTTCTTGCAAAGCATTTTCTGAGCGCTGCCAATATAATTCAATAATTTGTTTATCATCCACTTTGTCTCCTCCCTTGCATAATTTACTGTTCACTTATAAGTACGGAATAAATTGTTTTGGTTGCATTAAATTAGAAATAATTTACTATTAATTATATACTACTTATCAATTTATTAGAAATAAAAAAATGAGATTCTTCGTGCTTCAACCTTAGAACAATATATCCTCTAAGCTTATTGAAGAATCTCATATTTCAGCATTTACTCAAATATTGCATTTACAAAGTCTTGGGCATTGAAATCTTGCAGGTCGTCTATTTGCTCTCCCACACCTATATATTTAATGGGTATTTTTAATTCATTAACAATTGGGAA
>CAZTXR010000274.1:0-2478 GCA_964617605.1 uncultured Clostridia bacterium
TAATTCCTTCCCTATCAAATACATTCTTGATGCTGGTTCTGCAGCTGCTACAACAAATCCTAATTTTTATTTATCAAATTTATTTACCGTTTCTTCAAGTGTAAATACCGATACATCATCAACTATCTGGCTTCTAATATTATCATCAACGAAAATAATTTTTCCCCATTTATTCATGCTATAAGCAAGGTCGGCTATTTCCCTTCCCATGCCACCACAACCATATATGCATAATATATTCATTTTCTTATCCCCTGATTCTACATTCTGTTTCTAATTAAGATAAAACTCTCAGCATTTTTAACACCAATGGTAGAACCTCTATACTCAGATAAACTACTTATCGCTTTCAGCGACCTAGGATGTGGAAACTCCAAAAGCTGAGATTTAAAACATTTCATTGCCTCAATTTTTTTGTTTATTGTATTTGTAATATCGCACCACACATTTGGAATAAAGGCATTATCAACACTTGGAAGATTCCACTCTGTTTCAGACAAAGTTTCATAGGCATAAATTGAAATGAGTTGAGGGTTTAAAATAGGACGTAAAGCTACCATTGCACTTCTTGAAACTACACGATGATCAATATGCATATCACCTTTATGTGGTATAAATGCGATTTCAGGATTTACTTTTTTAACAACCTCCTCAACTGTAGTGTTTAGTTCAATGGTTGAGCAATTATTTAACTCAACTACAGGAAATCCCAGAAAGAATGTTTCTTTTACGCCTAATATTTGATGAGCTTTTAAAGCTTCATCTTGTATCATTTTGACTCTATCCGCATCTTTTCCACATGTCACTTCACATATATATATTTCATGTCCCTCATTGGCATATTTTGCAATAGTACCACCAACACCTAAAACTTCATCATCATTGTGTGGTGCAAACACTAAAATCTTCATAGTATCATCCTTCTTAACATTATTTGAATTTATGTCCTACGATCAACTTTGCATTGTCAGTATTTTCATACTCATATACTCTCAACAAACCATCAGAACAAACTACATCAAAATATTCTGATTTGACCTTAGCAATCTGCCCAGGTATTCCATGATATTGATTATTTGTAAGATAATCTGCCTTCCAAAAAATAACTTTTGATATACCGTTATAATAAGTGAATGCACCTGGATATGGTTTAGACACCGCTCGTACTAATCGCTGAATTTTCTCACTAGGATATGACCAATCAATACACCCATCTTCAGGAGATCTTTTTAATAAGTAAGTTGCTTCTTCTTCATTCTGCTTTATGGATTCTATATCACCCATCATCAACTTTGGAAGTATTTTTTTAAGAAGTCTTTTAAATGCCTCATTACATTTTACTAATACTTCGGATGCGTAATCATTACCCCCAATTGTATAAGGCTCTTGCCCTAAGATATCACCCGAATCCATACCTTCATCAATAAAAAATAAGGAACATTTAGTCTCTTTTACACCTAGTAGAATTTGCCAAACTATTGCAGCTCTTCCCCTATACTTAGGTAATGGTGTCGGATGAAATCCAATAGCACCTTTCCTAGCCAAATTGATTAAATCTTTACTTATTAATTGAGACAAGCCTATGACAAAAATATAATCAGGGTTAATTTGTTTTATCAGATCAATATTTTCTTGTTTATTTATCTTTCTGAATTTCTTATAAGGGATGTTGTTTTCTTCGGCAAGTTCATGTATAGGATAATATCCTGATACATCTTTTGAATATCTTTCATCCAAGGAAAAAACCATATCAACTGGAAATTTACCTTTTATCATTTCTTCTAAAGTAATTCTACTTGATCCAACAGAACCAATTAATATTGATTTCATATCATCATCCTTTCAAACAAAACTTAGTAGTTTAAGTTGGTTGTTAGTTTAATTTACCTATATAGTCGATTTTTCCTTTTTAAATTTATCTTCACCTAATATTACAATTGCTACTGTTTTTAGTAATATCTTAAAGTCAAGTATAATGTTGAAATTATTTACATATTCCACATCGTATTCAATTCTTTCTTCCCAATCTAATGATATATTACCATTAACTTGTGCTAAACCAGTCATGCCAGGTCTCATTAACAATCTTTGTAGTTGATAGTCTGTATACTTTTCAACCTGTTGTAAAACTGTTGGTCTAGGACCTACTAAGCTCATATCACCTTTTAGTACATTAATTAATTGAGGAAGCTCATCAATTTTTGTCCTACGTAAAATCTTTCCTATCTTTGTTAATCTATCTATATCTTTTGAAAAGTCTAAGTTTTTTTCTGCTTCTTTGTCCACTTTCATAGTTCTAAGCTTTAAAATTTTAAATAACCTTTTATCTTTACCTACCCGTTCTTGAGTAAAAAAGATAGGTCCTGGCATGGTAATTATAATAAGTAATGAGACGATAATCAGCATTGGTAAAATGATTATTAAACCTATTAAGCTTCCAAAAAAATCGATTACTCTCTTTACAAGTAGGTTTATGTT
>CAZTXR010000275.1:0-2478 GCA_964617605.1 uncultured Clostridia bacterium
ACCAAAACAAGTGATAATACTTTTTTCATTCTATTCCTCCTATGAAATTTGTTTTAGTGGGTTTTAGGTACCCTCTACCTTCATTGTGTCAGCACAATGACTATAAGATTATACCACCGAAATATTATGTAGTCAATAATGATGACCTGTTTGTAATCTTCTTGTAATATTCACGGTATAAGTGCCAACATGCTATGTTTATAATATACCACAAGTTTTTGGGGTTAATATTACATTAGTGTTACAGGATTGTACAAGGGTGCCCCTATTTATATATCATTTGTTTTATCGAACTTAAAATTGTCGTCTTCATAGTAAGAATTGAGTTTTTTAGCAACAAGGATTTGATAAGAAAATAGGCAGCCTAATATTGTTAAGGCCATTCCTATTATAATTATTATTGTTTGAAGGGCAGCATTGGAATTTAATATGCAAAGCAGGGCAAACAGTATACCCGTGCCGGATATTATAAGTGTTATAAAATCGGAATAATCTTTATTTTTTATTGATTTGATATATATGGGCAGGGCTAAATACAATATAAATACTCCTAAAATAATCATGGTTAACTCAGGTTTATAAATACCTAAAAGAGATGATAATACAGCAAGCAAGCTGGTTGTTTTTTCCTTCAGGGACAGATATTTATAGGTCATTTTGAAATTTATGATACTGAATAATAAAAGCAGAATCATTGATAAGCGAATGGCGGCAGGTCCTATATATTTTGATGCCAGGATAAATATCATTCCTGTTATCGTAAGGATTAAGCTTAGTACTTTCAATACCTTTGACTGAATAATCAAATTTTTCAGCATGTAAACATCCCCCTTTCTTTATATGTTTATTATAACATTAATAAAATTTGTAAGCAATAAAAAAAGCTTGGATTCTTCACTGCTTTTAGAATGACACATCTTAACTCTTGGTTTATAAAACAACAAACTTATTGAATAAATGAAAGGGATTATATTATAATAAATATATTACAAATGACGAGAGT
Source organism: uncultured Clostridia bacterium (assembly GCA_964617605.1). Taxonomy (GTDB): domain Bacteria; phylum Bacillota; class Clostridia; order Tissierellales; family Sedimentibacteraceae; genus Sedimentibacter. Next base: position 1,004 of record CAZTXR010000275.1, read on the forward strand.
GAGGGCAAATATGTTTATAGTTGATACTTCCGATACATATTATTTAGATGATATTTATGGAGATATAGATAGGCTGTGCGAGAGATATGGCGGTTTATTGAGTAAAAGAATTATTGGGAAGTCAGTTGAAGGAAGGGATATTGTTGCCTTGAGAATTCAAGCTTTTCAGGGACGGTTCTTTTCGTTAAAAAACAAAACGAAAAAAACCGTCCCTGAAAAACCAGCCGTATTGTTTGTCGGTGGAATACATGCCCGGGAAGATTTTTCTCTTATGCTGTGCATGAAAATGATCGAACAATATTGTCATTATTACAGTCAAGACAAAATGTTTGACGATTTCGATGTTAGGAGTATAATAAATAATGTTGATATGCATTTTGTTCCTCTTGCAAATCCGGATGGTCTTAGTATAGTACACAAGGGTATTAAAGCATCTTTAAACTATGATAAATTAAAAGACATGAAGATATGGGGTGAGGATCATACTTATTGGAAGGCTAATGCTAATGGGGTTGATTTAAATAAGAATTTTGATGATGGCAACTGGGATATAAGAACTTGTGTACCGGGAACTGATGTGCCTTGTTCTGACAGGTTTAAAGGTTATGAGGCAAACAGTGAGCCGGAAACAAAGGCTTTAATTAATTTTTGCAATGAAAATAATTTTAATTTGATGGTTACATATCATTGTTCCGGAAACTGCACATTTTGGGCTGACTCCGGTACACACATGATGTTTAACGGCTTGGATGAAAAAATAATGGATGAATTGAATGAAAAATATATTTACAGAAAAACTAAAATAAGTCAAGACCCAAAAATTTATGGCTGCGGTTTTGAAAACTGGTTTAGAAAAAAGATGAAAAGACCTGCATTTTGTATTGAATTATCTCCCTTTGTTGAAGGGGGGAAGCAACATCCCGATTATATGTTTGAAGAGTTAGTGTGGCAGCACGGGAAAGATACAGGATTATTTTTTGCTGAAAAGGCTCTTGAAGTTTATAATGAAATTAATAGTGATATTAAGAAATATGCGGCTTTGACAGAAAAAGAATGAGATTTTTCAGACCAGATCCTAAGAATGACAAAAGCAGCTTAAGACGGGAGCCTTACACTCTTGGATGATACTTTAATAATGGCTAAACTGATGTAAAATAATAGATTAATAATTTAAAATTTGGAGGAAAAAATGAACGCTGAAATTCTTTGTATAGGTAGTGAGCTTTTGCATGGAGATATAGTAAATACAAATGCCCGGTATATTTCTAAAAAGCTGGCTGAAATAGCTATTGATGTGCATTATCAAACTGTGGTCGGTGACAATACTGACAGAATGAAGAAGGCTTTTGGAATTAGTTTTTCAAGAGCTGATATTGTTATATGCACGGGGGGTCTGGGCCCAACTCAGGACGACATAACCAAGGAGGCCTTGGCTGAATACTTTGGTGTTGAAATGGTTTATGACGAAAAAAGCT
>CAZTXR010000276.1:0-2448 GCA_964617605.1 uncultured Clostridia bacterium
TTTTAAATGCTTCCTGTGTTTCATCAAATCCGCCGGTGGCGGTATATCTGATTACGCCTTTATTAAATGGGCTTTCAGGTGCATCTAAGTTAAACAATCTTTTTTGCATTGCCGGGTTTGTAGGTAATGAAACATTCCCGATTCCAACATTGATAACAGCTTCAGGTTTAACTTTACGCTCTGCATACTTCATTTGTGCCAGTCTAACATCTGAAGGTACTCTTGATTCAAAATGTGCTGACAATACTGGTTTACTCATTTATAAAACCCTCCTAATTTAATAATATTATTATGTATGTATATTTTTATGAATTATCTTAATTTAATTATAACGAACTTTCATATTTTTGTCTATAAGTTTTGGAATATAATTATATAGGTAAATCTCTTAGAGCATCTTCTATTTCATCGTTGAGTATATCTGTTATAAACATATGTCCGGGTGCATGTGTTATTACAATTTCAGGCTTTGCATTTTCAACAGCAGCCTGTGGCGTTACTCCGCATGCCCAAAATACAGGTATTTCATCTTCTTTAATTTCCACTGCATTACCATAATCAGGTTTATTAATATCCCTAATTCCAATTTTTTCAGGATGTCCCCAATGAATTGGGGCACCGTGTACATGAGGAAATCTTCCTGTTATTGCATATGCTTTTTCTAGATCATCTTTCTTCATTGGTCTCATACTTACAACATAAGGCCCCTTGAAAACACCCGCAGGCTTACATGGAATATTTGTTTTATACATTGGAACATTGCAGCCCATAGTTATATGCCTTACTTCTATACCTTCTTTAATCAATGCTTCTTCAAAAGAAAAACTGCAACCTATGAGAAAACAAACAAAATCATCACGCCAATATTTTTTTGCATTATAGCATTCATCTGTTTTAACACCATTTTCATAAATAAAGTATTTAGGTATATCAGTTATAATATTTGCATTATTGGCAACCTTTTTTGTCATAAAACTTCCCGGCTCTGTAATTTCAAGTATGGGGCAAGGTTTTGGATTATACTGAACATACAATTTAAAGTCTTCTGCATATTTTTGAGGAAGTATGACCAAGTTAGCCTGGGCATAACCCCTGCACATACCTGCAGTAGGGGTGGTTATTGCTTCTTCTCTTATTAATTTTCTTATTTCTCGTGGTGATAAATCGCTATAATTAATTATTTCTATCATTCCTTTCATTGTTGCTTCTATGCATAGCTTAAGTCCTTTTCCGCTAATTCTTTTAATTTATTGTATACAATAAGATTTTCTTCATAAGAAATTCCATCCACTGAAATTTCCCTTTTTTTGCTGCATCCATCCACGGCACCTGCTTTTACAATTTCCTTCATTAAAATTTCATATTTATTATCATCAATCATAAGGTTTTTATTATTTATTATTGATAATCCTGCGCATAGGCCGAAGGCTCCCCAATTAGAAACACCTGCCACAATAAGATTATCTGTTTCAAACTGAGCACAAATAATTTCTCCCTTATTTACATACTTTTTAACCAGGTCCTTTATTTTTGCCATACCCAATTCATTGCCTCCATCTCCTATGGCAGACGTGGGTATGCCTCTTTCTTTTGCCTTGCTAAAAAGAATATCTGTATTTGGACAAAAGCATGTGATATCCTCACCATACATGGAATAACACTTGTTATCTGCGCTCCTGCCGGGACGCTCAATTGCAATAATATGATCAGGCTTATATTTGTTAATTAATTCTTCGGATTGTTCATCAGCCCTATCTTCCTTAAAAATATATAATTCTGTTTTAAGTTGTAAGGCTTTTGCACCGGCACGAATAATTTCCTCTGAATATTTATCGGTTACAATTATTGGTTTTTTATTTAACTTATTTAGTGCATATGCCAATGTCAATGTACCGGGCGGTCCGTCAGTTTCTCCCATGCCGGCGGATTTCACCGGAAAGCCCGTAACAATTACTGGGGTCTTGCTTAAATTTAAAGAATTAGCGCAGTTTTCCATCTGCTTGTGCAATTTTGCTTTATCGAGTCCCCTCTTGCTTAGGTTGTATTGAATAATTTTTTCAATTTCATCAAATTCATTTATTTGGCTCACTTTAGTGAGATTCTTCATACATAAGCTTTTCAAATTTTTTAAATCCCCTTTATTTTTTTGCTTGCATAATTTAATTTATATCAAATCGTTTCTTCAATTGATACCTGATACATTCTATCATTTATTTTAATGTTGTAATTTTTTATATTTAATTTATTTTTATTAACTATCGATTCTTTTAATAAAGCAAACTTTTCTTCCAACTGTTTAAATAATTTTTGTGCCTCAAAAAGATTTACTTTTTCAAATACTATTGCATCTCCCGGCTTTGCTTGTGCTATTTTAGGTAAATCAACGGTTATTACATTGCCTATCTTTGTATACCCGCCTGTAGTCTGCCTGTCTGCCATCATTATTAT
>CAZTXR010000277.1:0-2424 GCA_964617605.1 uncultured Clostridia bacterium
AAGGATGTCTTGGATTTGGAGATTGTGTTGAAGTATGTGACTTTGATGCAATTGACATAGTTGACGGAATAGCAGTTATAAATAAGGAGAAATGTACATCTTGCGGTAAATGTATAGAAGAATGTCCTAAAGCTGTCATAGAGTTTGTTCCTTACAAAAACAATGTTATTGTTGGATGCAATAACAGAGATTTTGGAAAAGCTGTTAAGGATGTGTGCAAAATTGGTTGTATAGGATGTAAAATATGTGAAAAAAATTGTCCTTTCGATGCAATTCATGTTATTAACAATTTAGCTAAGGTTGATTATGATAAATGTACTCATTGTATGATTTGTGTGGAAAAATGCCCTACAAAGTCAATAGAGGGAGATTTAACAATTAAACAAGCAATGTAAGAAATATTAGAGGTTGTATTGAAAGATACAGCCTCTATTTATATTGGGGTCTAGGGGTGTAAATTTGCTACGCGTTGACAAATAATGTTTTTAGCACTATAATATATATACAATTCGGGGACATTCCTTCTACCGGCATGGACTAACCTTAATAAAGAAGGTGTGTCCCCCTACTGCTATTAAAATGAGTAAAGGAAGATATTATGGAAGCTATCAAAAAGATGGAGGAAGAATTAAGAGGCAAAACCATTGAATTATCATCATTGGACAAGGAAAAGACTGCCTTGTTTGTGGTTGATATGGTTAACGGTTTCGTTTATTCCGGCGCATTAGCATCACCAAGGGTTGCGAATAAAGTTCAAAATATAGTAGATTTAAACAAGAGAATGAAGGGTTATAAAAAAGTGTTTTTCTTAGATACACATGATGAAAATTCATTAGAATTTCGTAGTTTTCCTATGCACTGCATAAAGGGAGAAAAGGAAGCCGAGTTGATTGATGAGCTAAAAAGCGAAGATTCACAGGGAGAAGAAACTTTTTATATAGAAAAAAACAGCACTAACGGATTTCATGCTGAAGGATTTAAAGCATGGATAAAAAACTACGAAGATAAAGTTGATAACTACGTTGTAACAGGATGTGTTACGGATATTTGCGTACTACAGTTTTCTTTAACATTAAAATCTTACTTTAATGAGAATAACAAGGAAAAAAGAATTATAGTGCCTGTAAATACAGTAGAAACATATTCCGGGGGGACTCATGACGGAGATCTTATTAATTTGTTCTCCCTATATAACATGCACACTAGTGGCATAGAAATAGCAGATAAAATAGAATAAGAATAATGGGAGATAATTATGCATTATAATAATTTTGGCGAAAGAAGATTATCCATGCTTATGGACTTTTATGAGCTGACAATGGCAAATGGATATTTTTCGAACGGGATGAAGGATGATATTGTATACTTTGATTTATTTTTCAGAAAGAATCCGGATGGCGCAGGATTTTCAATTGTAGCGGGATTAGAACAGGTTATTCAGTATATAAAAGAATTAAGGTTTTGTGAAGAAGACATTGAGTTTTTAAGAAGGAAAAATTTATTTGGAGAAGATTTTCTGCAGTATTTAAGGGATTTTAAGTTTAGCGGTGACATATATGCCATTCCCGAAGGGACTCCCGTATTTCCAAACGAACCCTTGATAACAGTAAGGGCTAAAACAATTGATGCCCAAATAATTGAAACAATGCTACTGCTGACAATAAACCACCAAAGCTTGATTGCTACAAAAGCAAACCGTGTGGTTAGAGCAGCAAAAGGCAAACCGGTTATGGAATTTGGAGCAAGAAGAAGCCAAGGCTATGATGGGGCGATTTACGGGGCAAGGGCTGCTTATATAGGAGGAGTTATCGGAACTGCCACTACATTGGCTGATGAAGCATTTGGCGTACCTGCCCTTGGAACCATGGCTCACTCATGGGTTCAGATGTTTGAAAGTGAATATGAAGCATTTAAAGTATTTGCAGAAAATTATCCCGATAACTGCACATTGCTGATTGACACTTACAATGTAGTTAAAAGCGGTATCCCAAATACAATTAAAGTTTCAAAAGCTGTTTTGGAACCAATGGGCAAAAGGCTTAAAGGTGTAAGAATCGACAGCGGAGACATCGCCTATTTAAGCAAAAAATGCAGGAAGATGCTTAACGAAGCAGGACTGCATGATTGTGCAATAGTTGCCTCAAACAGCTTGGATGAGTTTATAATTTCGGATTTATTGGACCAGGGGGCAAAATTGGATTCCTTTGGTGTTGGGGAAAGACTGATTACTGCTAAATCAGAGCCTGTTTTCGGATGTGTCTACAAGCTTGTGGCGGTTGAAAAGGACGGCGAAATTGTTCCTAAAATTAAAATATCCGAAAATGAAGAAAAGATTACTAATCCGGGATATAAAAAGGTATGGAGGCTTTATGACAAAAAAGGAGATAACCCAATAGCTGATGTGGTTACATTAGCTGATGAAAA
>CAZTXR010000278.1:0-2420 GCA_964617605.1 uncultured Clostridia bacterium
TATGTTAAATTCCTTCTGCAGCTCTTTTAACAAATTAAGTATTTGTGCCTGTATGGACACATCTAAGGCAGACACGGGCTCATCGCATATTATTACTTTAGGCTTAACAATCAAGGCCCTTGCTATTGCTGCTCTTTGACACTGCCCCCCGCTTATTTGAGCAGGGTATTTATTTTTAACGCTTAAGTCCAGACCTACTCTTAAAAGCATTTCATCAATAAGTTTTTCGGTTTCATTTTTATTTTTTGCTATATTAGCTGTAGTTAGGGGCATGGATAAAATATCAAAAATTCTATAATTAGGATCCATGGAGCCTTTTGGATCCTGAAAAATAAACTGCACGCTTTTTCTATAGTCTTTCTGTTCTTCTTCTGTCAGTTCTTTAATATTTTTGCCGTAATAAAACACATTGCCAAAGGTAGGTTCTTGAAGTCCTCCAACTATTTCACCAATTGTGGATTTTCCGCTTCCTGACTCACCTACTATTCCCAAGGTTTTTCCTTCTTCTATATTAAAGCTTGCACCTTTTACCGCAACATATTTTTCCTTTATTTTGCCGCTTAAAAAGTGCTTTTTGGTAACATATTCTTTTCTTATATTTACTGCCGAAATTACAAGCTTATCTGACATAATAGCCCCTATTCTAAATTACATCTGTAATAATGATCTTGATTATCATCCATATGTTCTGCAACATATTCCTTGCATATATCCATTGCCTTGGGACATCTTTTAATAAACAGACAACCCTTGGCATCTCTTCCCTTTTCCTGCACAAAGCCCGGTATTTCAACTAAAGGTTCATTTTTCCTGATTTTAAGGGAGGGGATAATCTTTATTAAAAGCTGTGTGTAAGGGTGCTTTGGACTACTAAATACCGTCTTGGAATATCCCGACTCCACAATTTGTCCTGCATACATAACTGCTATGCTGTGGCTGTAATGCTTTATCAAGCCTAAATCATGAGAAATCAAGAGCATGGATATTTTTAATTCTTCATTTATGCTTTTAAACAATTCCATAACCTGTTTTTGTACTGTGCTGTCCAAGGCTGTTGAAGGCTCATCTGCAATTATAAGTTTGGGGTCATTCATTAAAGCCATTGCAATATTGCATCTTTGCCTCATTCCTCCGCTTAATTGCCAGGGGTAGTAATTTAATACTGTTTTGGGATTGTCAAATCCAACCTTTTTTAGTAATGTTTCTGCCTTTTCTAATGCTTCTTTTTTGCTTTTATGCATATGATAAATATATCCGTCTCCTATTTGATTTTTAATCTTAATCATGGGATGCAGGTAAAATACCGTATTTTGAGGAATATATCCTATATTTTTGCCTATGTGTGCTTTTCTTTCTTCCGCTGAAGCGGTCAGCATGTTTTTTCCTGCCGTAATTATTTCATCAGCTGTATAAGACAGATTTTCAGGAAGCAAATCAATAATTGCTTTGGCTGTCAGAGTTTTTCCGGAGCCTGACTCACCGACTAACCCAAAAATTTCGCCTTCCTCTATAACAAAAGAAGTTTTATTGACCAATGTATTATTACCGGCTTTTATATGAAGGTTGTTGAGTATAACCGTTTCATTCATTGCTGCTCCTCCTGTTTATAAGGATATCGTTCAGTCCGTCACCAATAAGATTAAATCCAAGCACCGTAATTATAATTGCAATTCCCGGTGCCACAGCTAAGTAGGGATAAATCAGGAAAAACTGTCTTGACTCACTCAGCATCAAACCCCAGCTGGCGAAAGGAGGCTGAATTCCAAGCCCCAAAAATGACAGAGATGTTTCAATCATAACTGCAGAGCCTATGGCTGAGCTAAATTGTGTGATCAGCCTTGGAAGCATAGCAGGAATATAGTGTCTGAAAAATATTTGTTTTCCTGTGCTGCCGTAACTTTTTGCAGCTTTTATAAACAAAAGGTTTTGTGTGTCTAAAATCATGGAATAAACAAGTCTTGAAAATACAGGAACCATAAAAATGCTTATTGCTATAATCGAACCTTGTATTCCTCTTTCTACAACAGTTACAAGCATCATTGCAAGAAGTATTCCCGGAAAGGCCATCAGCCCGTCCATAATACGCATAATTATTGAATTGACAAAGCGCTTTGCCATAGCAGCAAGGGCGCCCAAAATAATTCCAAGCAAGGCCCCCAATGTTACAGAGCCAATCCCGACCAATAATACATTTCTTGAACCATACATAATACGGCTTAAAATATCCCTGCCGAAATTATCTGTTCCAAGAATATGATCAGATTCAAAATCAGGTCCTACAAATCTGTTGGATATGTTCATTTCATTTGGAGGGTAGGGCATGTATACAAATGATGATACCCAAACAGCTATAATAATTAATACCAATATAATTCCTAAAATCAAGCTTGCATTTTTTCTCATACTTCCCCCTGATGAAA